>JBBREW010000176.1:0-6193 GCA_038225335.1 Rhodobacterales bacterium | reverse complement strand
TGGCGTGCTGGAAGGACTGGCGGCCCGGCTGGCCGCCCGTCACGCCACCCCCGAAGAGGTGTCCGTGCTGCGCGACATGCTGCGGGCGGATCATGCGCTGGTGAAGGATCCCGACGCCCTGTCCCGCGCCAATCGGCGGTTTCACAAACAGATCCATCTTGCGTCGCACAACCGGTTTCGGGTGCAGCAACTGGACCTTGTGCACCGGTCGATGGCCTTGCTGGCGACGACATCCATTGCGGCAGAGGGGCGCAGCACCGACACACTGGAAGAACACGCCCGCATCGTCGCGGCGATTGCCGCAGGGGACGGTGACGCAGCGGATACGGCCTTGCGCGCGCATATCTCTCAGGCCTATGTCACGCGTCTGAAACTGGATGCGGCACGGGTGCAGGCGGCAGAATAGGCGGCAGGACAGGTGTGGCAGGGGGGGACGGCAGCAGCAGGCCATGCGCCGTCTTGTCCCAGTAGAACGGCTTCCACGTCAGTTCCAGCAGGCCGCGCCAAGCGGCGATGGCACCCAGCGGGAAATAGACCTGCAGCGTCAACGCCCAGGGCAGCAACCACCGCTTGTCCGCCCGCCACAAGGCGAGCGCCGCGATGGCCAGATTGATGACCTCTGCCGCGACAAACAGTCCGACCAGCGTCCAGAAGCTGAAAGGTGGCAGAATTTGTGTGGCCGGGTGGCTGAAGCCCAGCGGGATCAGCCAGAACGACCAGATCAGCGGGGCCAGCAGGAATTGTGACAGGGTGGCTGCAAACAGCATCTGAAACCCGAAGAACCGCCATGCCCCCAGATCGCGCCACAATTGGACAGGGCTGCGCATATGCACGGCATAGGTCACACCGTATCCCTTCAGCCAGCGGGACCGCTGCTTGATCCAGGGCCATGCACGACCGTTCGCCTCCTCCTCTGTGACGCTGGACATGAATGCGGTGCGGTAACCCGCCCGCGCCAGCCTGATGCCCAGATCTGCATCCTCTGTCACGTTGTGGGCGTCCCAGCCGCCCAGCCGGTCCAGCACGTCGCGGCGAAAGAACAAGGTCGTGCCCCCCAGCGGGATCACAAGCCCCAGACGGGCATAGCCGGGCAGGATCACGCGAAACCAGCTGGCGTATTCGATGGTAAAACACCGGGTCAGCCAGTTCGCCCCCGCGTTGTAATAGTCCAGCACACCTTGCAGACAGGCCACGTCGGGCGTGGCTGCGGCAAAGGTCGCGGCGACCACATGCAGTTGATCGGGGGCTGGCGCGTCTTCGGCATCATAGACACCGATGATGCTGCCCCGGGCGAAATCCAGCGCATAATTCAGGGCGCGGGGCTTGGTCCGCAGGGTCCCTTTCGGCACGATGATCGGCCGCATCCACGTCAGCAGCCGCGCCCGGCCGAGGGCGGCGCGGGTTGTGGCGTCGTTGTCTTCCAGCACAAGGCAGACATCCAACCTCTCGCGCGGATAATCCAGCGCCTCCAGCCGGGTCAGCAGGTGGTCCGCCACGGCCTTTTCGCGGTAAAGCGGGATCAGCAGGGTGATGACGGGCAACCGGTCCGGCGGCAGACGCGGCGGCGGGTCGGGGGGTGCGCCTGAAACAAGGGCTGCCGCCCCTTTGATCGCGCCGGACAGGACAAGCAGGACGACCGCAAGCGCCGTCAGAACCGTCACCATCATCAGGGGTGCCGCAAAAAACGCAAGGCTGAACAGCACCAGCAGACTCAAGGCCATCCCTAGGGCGCGCTGGGTCTGCCAGCCTCTGCTGCTGTCTTGCAGGGGCAGCCGGGTTTCCGCCCTGTCCACCAGTGCTGTTGCGAATTGCGCCGCAAGCACGCCTGAAATCTGGTCGGGTGTGGCCAGCGCCAGTCGCACCTGCCCCAGTGCCTGTTCCAACGCAACCTGATGCGTGACAAAAACATCCAGCGACGGCGCAAGAACGACCGTCCAGTCACCGATCCGCTGCCAGGGCAGGACGCCGCATTGCAGCGCACGGTTCGGCCCAAAGGCATGGACCAGCGCCGTGTCAGGCGGCTGTCGCTGCGGGTCCACCATGCGCGTCGCCCGCGTCAGATGTTCGACGATCATCATGCTGCGCTGGGTCACGCTGAACCTTGTGCGCAGTACGTCATGCAGGGACAGGTTGCACCTGTCCGCCGTGGCCTGTGCTGTCAGGGCGGTGACCAGATCAATCTGCCCTGCCAGAACCAGCGCGCGGGCCGGGTCACGCAGATGCGCAGGCAAGGCAAGATCGCCACGTTCAAAGCCGTTTTCTGGGCGTTGGAGTGTCATGGTCCCGCTTTCGTCACGAGGCCATTGGCGCAGATCAGGGTTAACCGATTGTTAACAGCTCAGGCAGGCTTGCGGGCTGCCATCGCGTCCGCGAACCGTTCGAACAGATAATAGCTGTCCTGCGGGCCGGGGCTTGCCTCTGGGTGGTATTGCACGGAAAACACCGGGCGGTCGGCCAGCGCGATGCCACAGTTCGATCCGTCAAACAGGCTGACATGGGTTTCCGTGACACCGGCGGGCAGGGTCTGGCTGTCCACGGTAAAGCCGTGGTTCATGGATGTGATTTCCACCTTGCCGGTGGTCATGTCCTTGACCGGATGGTTCGCGCCGTGGTGGCCGTGGTTCATCTTGATGGTCTGCGCACCCAAAGCCAGCGCAAGCATCTGATGCCCCAGACAAATCCCGAACACCGGCACATCGCTGCGGTCGAGCACGCCACGGATGGTTGGCACCGCATAGACACCCGTCGCCGCCGGATCGCCCGGACCGTTGGACAGGAACACGCCGTCAGGGTTCAGCGCCAGCACATCATCCGCCGTGGCACTGGCGGGCAGCACGGTCACATCGCAACCTGCACTGGCAAGGCAGCGCAGGATGTTGCGTTTTGCGCCGTAATCAATGGCCACGACCTTGTGCCGGGGGGCGGTCTGCGTGGCATAGCCCTCAGGCCAGGCCCAGCGCATTTCATCCCAACGGTAACTTTGGACGCAGGTCACATCCTTTGCCAGATCAAGGCCGACGAGCCCGGCAAAGCCGCGCGCCGCCCGCACCAGGGCGTCGATGTCGAAATTGCCGTCCGGGTCGTGGGCCAGGGCCACATGCGGCGCGCCCTGCTGGCGGATCGCGCGGGTCAGGCGGCGGGTGTCGATGCCCCCCATCCCGATCCGGCCCCGCCGGGCCAGCCATGTGGTCAATTCCTCTGTCGCGCGCCAGTTCGACGCCTCTGTCGGGTCCCATTTCACGATCATGCCAGCCGCCACGGGGTCCGCTGTCTCGTCGTCTTCAGGGTTGACGCCGGTATTGCCGATATGTGGAAAGGTGAATGTCACAACCTGCCCCGCATAGGACGGGTCGGTCATGATTTCCTGATATCCGGTCATCGCGGTATTGAAACACAGCTCTGCCGTGGTCTGCCCGGTGGCCCCGAATCCGCGGCCGTAAAACACGGTGCCATCGGCAAGGGCGAGACAGGCGGTGGGTTTTTCGGTGGCGGTGGTCATCCGGGGTCCCCTTTGGCGGTTCGGGTGTGGTGACTGCGGGCGGCACTGGGCCGTGCGCCGTAAATCCGTGTCGTCCTACGGCTGCGCGCGCACGGGGTCAAGGGGGCGGGCGTGACGCGGCGTCTGCCTGCCTGGGCGTCCGCTTGTCACGGGGCTGTCACATCTTTATGTAGGACCGATCTAAGGAATAGGACGACGAACATGGACGTGCGACAGCGGCTTTCGACCGCATTGAAAGATGCGATGAAGGCCAAAGAGGCGGACCGTTTGTCCACCCTGCGGCTGATCAATGCTGCGATCAAGGACCGCGATATCGCCCTGCGCGGCACCGGTGCCGAAGAAGGCGCCATCGTGGATGATGGTGATGTGCTGGCCATTCTGGGTCGCATGGTCAAACAGCGGCAGGAAAGCGCGCGTGCCTATGAAGAAGGCGGGCGGCTGGAACTGGCGGAAAAGGAATTGGCGGAAATCAAGGTGGTGGAGGAGTTTCTGCCCCGCCAGCTGGACGCCGCAGAGACCGAAGCCGCCGTGGACGCAGCGATTGCCCAGACCGGGGCGGACAGCATCCGCGACATGGGCCGCGTGATGGCCGCGCTGAAGGACAAATACACCGGCCAGATGGATTTTGGCCGGGTCGGGCCGATGGTGAAAAACCGGCTTGGCTGACCTGATGCTGTTGCACGGGGTTCCCGTGCAACAGCGCCTTACTGTGGCAAGGTCCGACGATCCGGGCCGCGCAAGGCGCGGTTCAGTTCGTCATAAAGCGCAAGGCGTTCGGCGGCATCCAGAAAGCTGCCGATCTCGACCTCGCGGTCGCCGCCGCGCAGGGTGATGTAGTTTTCTACCGGGCCACCCTTGGGGTGCAGATGCACCGACACCCAGTACCGGTTCGCCTGCCAGTCCTGACGGGGGCCGCGCGGGTTGTGACGGGTCAGGTGGGCGCTGTCGGCGGTGACGCGCAATTCTTCCAGCACCTCGCCCCGGCGGTAACTGACGTTCAACGCAAACCACAGCCCGCTGAAGGCAATGATAAAGAACGGCAGCAGCCCCCACAGCACCGCCGACCCCAGAACGGTCAGCAGCGGCAGCAGGATGATCGTCGCCGTTGCCCCCATGAACAGCACGAAATCCCGGCGCAACAGCGACCGGTAAGGCCAAAGCGACAGTTCCCAGTCGGGCTGATCGGTGGCGGGGGCAGGGGACCATTCATAAGGCATGGCCGCACCTTACCACCGCGGCCAAGGCTGACAACTGCGCCGGTTGGTCGCGGGCCGCTGGGTCGCCGCCGGGCCTGACAGGCGACTTGGCAAGCCTGACCCGCCGTGCGACAGATTTGGCGACACAGTCAACAGGGGCAGCCATGGCCATCCGCATCAGATCAGTCGAACCGGGCGACCGGATGGCGTGGGACACGCTTTATGCCGGTTATGCGGCCTTTTACGGTGTGGCGCAGACCGATGTCATGCGCGACCGGGTCTGGGGCTGGTTGATGGACCCGGATCACAGCACGACGGGCTTTGTCGCTGTCGATGCCGCAGGGACCTTGGTCGGCTTGGCCCATGTGCGACCTTTTGCCAGACCGCTGAGCGCGACAACGGGTGGGTTTCTGGACGATCTGTTTGTTGATCCGGGCAAGCGCGGCAGCGGTGCCGCCGATGCCCTGTTGCAGGCTGTGCAGGCCTTGGGTCGCGATCAGGGCTGGTCGGTCATCCGCTGGATCACAGCCGACGACAATTACCGGGCGCGCGGGGTCTATGACAAACGCGCAAAGCGGACAGGCTGGATCACCTATGACATGGCGCCGGGGGACAGCGATGTATAATCCGCCGCATTTTGACGACATGCCCGCGGCCGACATCGCACTGATCACCGACATGGTGCCCCTTGCCAGCGTCGTGGCGCAAACGGCTGACGGGTTGCTGGCGAACCATCTGCCCTTGCTGCGGGCACCGGCGGGGCATCTGATCGGCCATATTGCGCTGGCGAACGACATGCACCGCGTCCTGACTGACGGCGATGCCGTCCTTGCGATTTTTCAAGGCGCGCAGGGCTATATCTCTCCCAACGACTATCCGTCGAAGGCGGTCCATCATTGTCATGTGCCCACGTGGAATTACGAAGTGGTGCACATGCACGGCACGATCCGGTTTCAGCATGACACCGCGTCCAAACGTGCGGCGGTCGGTCTGCTGACCCGGACGCACGAACGGCGGGTCAACGGCGATGCGGGCTGGCGGATGGCCGATGCGCCTGCCGATTACATGGCCACCATGCTGGATGCCATCGTGGCCCTGCGGATCGACGTGACCCGCGTCGTGGGCAAGGCCAAGCTGAGCCAGAACAGGGATGCGGTTGACCACGCGGGTGCCGTGGCAGGCACGCGGCTGCGGGGCGATGTCGACGTGTCGGACCGTATGGCAGGCCGCCGCCGGGACTGACACTGTCGCATCAGACCACCGCAGATGAAAAAAGGCCCCGGAACTCTCCGGGGCCTTTTGTTTCGCCTATGGCGTGGTTTAGTGCGCGTGGCTTTTGTCCCAATCGCTCTGCTTAGGCAGCTGCTCGAAGGTGTGTTCGGGCGGCGGGCAGGGCAGGGTCCATTCCAGCGTATCGGCCCATTCGTTCCACGGGTTGTTTTCGGTCACTTTCGCGCCCCGGAACAGGGTGTAGAACAGCACGCCGATAAAGAACACG
>JBBREW010000175.1:0-6210 GCA_038225335.1 Rhodobacterales bacterium | reverse complement strand
CCGCGCCTGCCAGTCCCGGGCCACAGGACCCGGTGCCCGTCACGATCTTTGCACCAGAGGAGGACGCTGCAGTCGCATGGACCGCCTACCCCGTCGGCGCCACGGACGCCCAGATGCTGGCCAATGGCGATCCGACCACCGCCCCATGGGTCAGTACCTTTGATCCGGGTGACTGGGTGGTGGCGGGTCAGGTGACCGGCAACAGCCGCATCGCCTATCTGGCGGTGACCAGCGTCGCGCAGCAGACACCGTCCAGCGTCACACCGGGCCGGACCGCGCCGATGGACCGCAGCCCGCTGACCCTGCCCGATGGGGCTGACGTCGCCTTTGCCTGCAGGGCCGCACCCCTGTGCGCTGGCACCGATAAACCGGCCGGGCTGCAATTCGCCCTGCCGCATGGTTGGGCCGCCTCTGCCGGGCTGATGTATGAAACGGCAGGGGGTGCCGTGGCAGATGCACCATCGGTCACCTATTACGCGGGCGATCCCCTGCAGGTGGCAGCCGCGCTCAATCCGCATCAATGGGATGGCGAAATCGGGCCTTGCACACAGATCGACCTTGGCCTGCTGTGCGCCACGACACAGGCAGACCCCCTTGGCGTGGCGATCCTGGCAGCGACGCTGCGGCGGATTGAATGAAGATAACGGCGGCGTCACCCTGTGGTCCCGGAGTGGCACCGTTTTAAGCCGCAGTCACCACGGTATCAGCGCCAGTGTTATGACGGGAAACGCCACAAGCACCACGACACGCAACAGATCCGACGCCACAAAGAATGACACCGCACGGTAGGTGTCGGCCATCGGGGTCGTGCGGTCCATGGCGTTGATGATGAACAGGTTCATCCCGACGGGGGGCGTGATCAGCCCCACCTCGACCACGATCAGGACAAGGATGCCGAACCAGATGGCGACCTGTTCCTGATTGATCCGGTCGAGAGCGCCTGCAGTTGCGCCGCGCAGACCGATCTCTCGCATCTGGTCGCCGGTCAGTTCTACGCCTTGCGCCAAGGCCGCCTGTGCCTGTGCCAGCAGGTTCGGTGCAATTTGCGCGCCTTCGGCCAGCAGCGCATCCAGCCGCGCGCCCTGCAGATCAATCAGCGTGACAAACCCGAAATCCAGCCCTTGCATCACAGGCCAGAAAATCGGAATGGTCAGCAGGATCATCGACAGGCTGTCCATCAGACAGCCCAGCAGCAGGTAAAAGACCAGCACTAGCGCCAGCACAAGGAATGGCGACAGGCCCTGATCCACGACCCAGCCCGCAATTTCCTGCGGCACCTGCGTCAAGGCCAGAAAGCCGTTATAGAATGCGGCCCCCAGCACGATGAAAAAGATCATCGCGGTGGACCGGGCAGTGACGACGAAACTTTGTCCCAGACTGGCCACGCTCAGCCCGCCATTGGCCCAGGCAATCGCCCCGGTGCCAAGCGCGCCGACGGCCGCACCTTCGGTCGGCGTGAACCAGCCCGCATAGATGCCGCCCACCACCAGCCCGAACACCACCAGCACCGGCCAGATCGCCGCAACCGCGCGCCAGCGATCTGCCCAGCCGACACGCGGCCGCACGCCCGCGCTTTCGGGATAAAGCCGCACATACAATGAAATGACCGCGACATAGCCCAGCGCCGCAAGGATGCCGGGAATGAAGGCTGCAAGAAACAGCTTTGCAATGTTCTGTTCGGTCAGGATGGCATAGATCACCAGCACGATAGAGGGCGGGATCAGGATGCCAAGCGTGCCACCGGCCGCCAGCGTCGCCGTCGAAAACCCGCCCGCATAGCCATAGCGCCGCAACTCCGGCAGGGCGACACGCCCCATCGTGGCGGCGGTGGCAAGGCTGGACCCGCAGATCGACCCGAACCCCGCACAGGCCCCGATGGCGGCCATGGCCACACCGCCCTTTCGGTGGCCCAAAAACCCTTCTGCTGCCTTGAACAGGGCCTGACTCATGCCGCCCAGCGTCGCAAAATGACCCATCAGCAAAAACATCGGCACGATGGACAGGGAATAGCTGGAAAAGGTGGTGAAGGTTTCCGATTTCATCCGGGCAAAGGGAATGAGCGTGCTGCCCGTCACCAGAACCAGACCGATCAGCCCGGTCAGGAACATCGACAGGCCGATCGGGACCCGCAGAAAAATCAGCAGCAGCAGCGCCGGGAACGACAACAGCCCGATGACAAGATCGCTCAATGCTCTGCTCCCAGATCGGCGGGCAGGATCACCGTGCCCGTCGCGGTTTCACGGATGCGGACCCACGCGATCCAGACGGCCACGACCGCCGCTGTCACGGCACCTGTCATCGACAGCGCGTAGGGCCACCACACCGGCATTTCAAGCAGGAAGGTAGTCTGCCCAGAGGCGCGTTTCGACAGCATCCCCAGCCATAACTGCCATGCGATCAGCACCAAGACCCCGGCAAAGATCACATCGATCACCAGCCGCAGACCCCGGTTGAACCGGTCCGACAGGCGGCTGGTGAACACATCCACCGCCGCATGGCCCCCGGTGATCTGGCACAGGGGCAGAAAGGCGAAGATGCTGAAGGCAATGCCCGCCTCGACCAGTTCGAAATCCCCGTTGATCGGCCCTATGCCAAGCGACAGCAGCCACGTGGCCAACCCCGGCGCCCATGATTCCATCGTATCGCCGTGCAGCATCCCGTTGATCTGCCGCCCCAGCACCGATGCGCAGACCAGCAGGATCAGCAGGGTCAGCATGATCCCACCCAGCCAGGCCATGATTTGCGACAGGCGCAGAAAGAAGCGGTACATCGGCGGTCTCCGGTCGGTGTGGCGGTCAGAGTGACGGTCTGAGTAACAAGGGCGCCCGCTGACAGCGGACGCCCCCCGTCGTGACATTATGGGTCGTTTAGTTCGCGGCTTCGTATTCCGCCATCAGGGCGCGGGCTTCGTCGATCATGCCTTGCCCGTCCAGACCCCGGCCGTCCATGTCCGCAGCCCAGCTGTCATAGATGGGCTGCACCAGCGGCATCCAGTCCTGATCGACCGCAGCGGTGTCGACCGTGATGAAGTTGTTTCCCAGATCATCTGCGATCTGGCGGGCGGGCTCATCGGCACCCAGATTGATTTCCGCCGCAAGGACAGAGAATTCCAACCCGGAATTGGCGTCGATCACGCCCTTCAGGTCGTCGTCGAGGCCGTCATAGACCGCCTTGTTCATCGCCATGATGAAGGTCAGCGTATACAGGCCCGCACCTTCGAAATCGGTGTGGTTCTGCACCAGTTCCGCGACCTTCAGTGAACTTGTCACCTCCCACGGCAGGGATGTGCCGTCGATGACACCCTTGGACAGGGCTTCTGATACGGCAGGCACGGGCATGCCGACGGGTGTGGCCCCCACCGCTTCCAGCATCTGGTTCACCAGACGCGATCCGCCGCGGATTTTCATGCCCTGCAGATCGCCGGGGGTTTCGACCGGATCGGACGTGTGGAACAGACCCGGGCCATGGACCCAGGTTGCCAGCATGTGCATGTCCTTGAATTCCGTGTCTTTCATGTGGGTTTCGTACATTTTCCAATAGGCATAGGACGCAGCCTGCGGATTGCTGACGAAAAACGGCAATTCGAACACTTCGGTGCTGGGGAACCGGCCGGGCGTATAGCCGACGACGGTCCAGACCACATCGGCCACGCCATCGACGACCTGATCGACCAGTTCCGCAGGCGCGCCGCCCAGTTGCATCGACGGATAGCGGTCGATCTTGATCCGACCATCTGAATCCGCCTCGACCTTGTCGGCCCAGCGATCAAGGATCAGCGCAGGCACCGCGGCCTGTGCCGGCAGCATCTGGTGCAGCTTCAGCGTGACGTCCTGCGCCAGTGCGGCGGTTCCGGTCAGGGCCATCAAGGCGACACCGCTTGCAGCGGCCATCAGGTTTCGGCGGTTCAACATCGGTATGTCCTCCCCAGACATGATCAGGTCTTCAGCGGCGGCAATCGCACAGACCGCCCCCAAGACACGCGCATCTTGTCACCGTCCGGGCCTGATGTGCCAGCGCTTTTTAGCTGACAGGGGCGCGCAATTCGCGATGATGATCCTGATTCCTCTGCCAGCGACACAGGCGGTCTGCGCCGTTTCGTCCTATGGTGGTGGGTCGGCGCAGATGCCATCTGAATTGCGCACCCGCTTGAAATGGGCGCCAACCAAGGACGACTGTCATGCTGACCAGCTTTTCGGCTGAAATACTGGCGCGGTTCCAATTCGCATTCACCGTGTCATTCCACATCATCTTTCCGGCATTCTCGATTGGATTGGCCAGTTTTCTGGCGGTCCTCAACGCGCTCTGGCTCTGGACCGGAGAAGGGGTTTACCGCACCCTGTTCGACTACTGGAAAAAGATCTTTGCCGTGGCCTTTGCCATGGGTGTCGTGTCGGGCATCGTCATGTCCTATCAGTTCGGCACCAACTGGTCCGCATTTGCCGACAAGACCGGCCCGGTGCTTGGCCCCCTGATGGCCTACGAAGTCCTCAGCGCCTTTTTTCTGGAAGCCGGATTTCTGGGCATCATGCTGTTTGGTCGTGAAAAGGTCGGCAACGGGCTGCATATGTTCGCGACCGCGATGGTCGCCGGTGGCACCCTGATGTCAGCCACATGGATCCTGAGCGTGAACAGCTGGATGCAGACCCCTGCGGGTTACAGCATCAATGACGTGGGGCAGTTCGTGCCCGAAGACTGGTGGGCCATCGTGTTCAACCCGTCATTCCCTTACCGCCTGCTGCACATGGTGCTGGCCGCCTATCTGACGACCGCCTTTGTGGTGGCGGCGGTCGCGGCGTGGCATCTGCTGCGCGACAGCGACAACAAGGCCACGCGGCGGATGTTTTCCATGGCGATGTGGATGGCCCTGATCGTGACCCCCATGCAGATCGTGGCGGGTGATTTCCACGGGATCAACACGCTGGAATACCAACCCGCCAAGGTCATGGCGATGGAAGGCCACTATGACAGCCACCCGGACGGGGCACCGCTGATCCTGTTCGGCATCCCCAACCCCGCAGAAAAAAGGATCGACTACGCCATCGAGATCCCGAAGCTGTCGTCGCTGATCCTGAAACACGACCTGAACGCGCCGCTGGACGGTCTGGACACCATTCCCGACGACGAAGAACCCCCCGTCGCCATCGTCTTCTGGAGCTTTCGCGTCATGGTCGGCATCGGTTTTGCCATGCTGGTGGTCGGCCTGTGGGGCGGCATCCAGCGTTGGCGCGGGCGGCTGTTTGACACCCCGCTGCTGCACCGCGTTGCGGTCGTGATGGGCCCGATGGGTTTTGTGGCCGTGCTGGCGGGCTGGATCACGACAGAGGTGGGCCGACAGCCGTTCACGGTCTACGGTGTCATGCGGACGTCGGACAGCCTTGGCCCCGTCGCGGCCCCGGCGGTTGCGGCGTCGCTTATCGCCTTTATCGTCGTCTATTTCTTCGTCTTCGGGGCTGGCACCTATTACATCATGCGCCTGATGGGCATGGTGCCGGGGACAGAGCCAAAGATGAACGACGGTCCGATCCGCACGGCGGGCATCACGCCCGCCCAGCAGATCGCCAACACCAACCCGGCGGAATAGGATCACAGCAATGGAATTCGATCTGGCATTCATCTGGGCAGGTATCATCGCCTTTGCAGTGCTGACCTATGTGGTCCTTGACGGCTTTGACCTTGGGGTGGGCATCCTGTTTCCCTTTGCCCACTCCAAGCAGGACCGCGACACGATGATGAACTCTGTCGCACCGGTCTGGGACGGCAACGAAACATGGCTGGTCATGGGGGGTGGCGGGTTGTTCGCGGTGTTCCCGCTGGCCTATGCCACCATCATGTCGGCGCTTTACATGCCGATCATCGTCATGCTGCTGGCGCTGGTGTTCCGGGGCGTCGCCTTTGAATACCGCTGGCGGACAGAACGGTGGAAATCGGTCTGGGACATCGCGTTTTTCGGCGGATCGACCCTTGCGGCACTGGCGCAGGGCATCGCCCTTGGCGCGCTGGTGCAGGGGATAGAGATTACGGACCGTCAGTATTCCGGCGGTTGGTGGGACTGGCTGACGCCGTTTTCACTGACCACCGGGGCTGCGGTCGTCATCGGCTATGCCCTGCTGGGGGCCACATGGCTGGTGGTCAAGACCGAAGGTCTGGTCCACGACCGGATGCGCGAACTGGCCAAACCGCTGGCGGTGGCAACGCTGGCCTTTATCGGGG
>JBBREW010000174.1:0-6223 GCA_038225335.1 Rhodobacterales bacterium | reverse complement strand
GTCATTCGGCGGCGGCGGTTTCTTCGGCGCCGTAGCCCATCGGCAGGGTCACGTCGTCGCGTTCGGCCTGCCCGTGTTCGGCCAGAAAGCGTTCCGCATCCAGTGCCGCCATGCAGCCCATACCGGCAGAGGTCACCGCCTGACGGTAGACATGGTCGGTCAGATCGCCTGCGGCGAAGACACCGGGGATCGCGGTCCGGGTCGTGCCCGGTTCGACCATGACGTAGCCGCCGTGGTGCAGGTCAAGCTGGTCTTTCACCAGTTCAGAGGCCGGCGCGTGGCCGATGGCGACGAACAGCCCCTTGGCCGGGATTTCGGTGATGGCACCGGTGTCCACATGACGGACGCGCACGCCCTCTACCCCCAGAGGATCGGTGGTGCCCACGACCTCTTCGATGGCGTGGTTCCACAGGGTCACGATCTTGGGATGTTTCATCAGGCGGTCCTGCATGATCTTTTCCGCCCGCAGGGTATCGCGGCGGTGGACCAGCGTGACCTTTGACGCGAAATTGGTCAGGAACAGCGCCTCTTCGACCGCCGTATTGCCGCCGCCTACCACGACGATCTCTTGACCCCGGTAGAAGAAGCCGTCGCAGGTCGCACAGGCGCTGACACCAAAGCCCTTGAAGCGATCCTCTGACGGCAGGCCCAGCCACTTGGCCCGCGCACCGGTCGCAAGGATGACCGCATCGGCGGTCACGGTGGCACCGCTGTCGCAGGTGGCGGTAAAGGGCCGCTGTGACAGATCAAGGGATGTGACGATGTCATGGACGATGTTGCAGCCCATGGCGCGGGCGTGCGCCTCCATCCGGATCATCAGGTCGGGCCCCTGCACCTGCGTATCGCCGGGCCAGTTTTCCACCTCTGTCGTCGTGGTCAGCTGACCGCCGGGTTCGATCCCCTGAATAAGCATGGGTTCCAGCATCGCGCGGGCGGCATAGACGCCTGCGGTATAGCCAGCGGGGCCGGAGCCCACGATCAGAACCTTGGTATGGGTGGTGCGGTCGGACATGACGCGAATACTCCTAGCGGGACACACCCGATATAGGGGCAGGCGCGGCAGGTGAAAAGGTGGCGCGGATTTCTGGTTGTTGCGCACTATTGATATATTATTGCGCAGATGCCCCGCAAGGCGTAGGAATTGCAAAACGCACAAAGGAAATGCCGCCATGCCCGGTGCCAAACTGGACGAGATCGACCGGATGATTCTGGCACAACTGCAGGATGATGGTCGCATGACCAACGTCGAGCTGGCCAAGCGGGTGGGCATCAGCGCGCCGCCGTGCCTGCGCCGGGTCCGCACGCTGGAGGAACAAGGCTATATCCGTGGCTATCACGCCGATATCGACCCGCGTGAATTGGGATTCGAAGTGCAGGTCTTTGCCATGGTCGGCCTTGTTAGTCAGGCCGAGGCGGATCTGAGCGCCTTTGAGGCGAAATGCAAAGGCTGGTCGCTGGTACGCGAGTGCCACATGCTGAATGGCGAGGTCGATTTCATCCTGAAATGCGTGGCCCCCGACCTGCGGTCGTTCCAGCGGTTCCTGACCGAAGAACTGACCAGCGCGCCCAATGTGGCCAGCGTCAAGACATCGCTGGTGATCCGCGGCGCAAAGGACGAACCGGGTGTGCCGTTCGACGTGCTGGAAGCGCGGCTGGCGCAGGAAGCCTGACGGCGCAGGGCCGTCAGGCTTCCTGCGGGTCGGGCAGTCTGCGGGTCGGGCAGTCTGCGGTTCGGGCGGTTGTCGCTCAGGCCACGGCGAACAGGTCCAGATCGCGCAAGGCAATGCGCGGGTGCAGAAGTGGGCCGAAGTCCGACAGGACCGTCTTGTGCGGGAACAGTGACATCAGCAAACCGGCCATATCGGGCCGCAGCATCAGCCGGTGCGGCAGGCCGGGGTGCAGGCTTTCGACCTCTATCCCGCTGACCATCATGCGGACGTGGGCGGCGAAACCAAGCTGGTAGGTGTTGACGGGCCTGACCGGATGCAGCGCGATCACGCTGGTCTGATCGACCAGATCGCTGGCCGGAACAAAGACCGTGTCATCACCGGTCAGGCGGCGGGCACCGGGGCCGCGATGGGCAATCCGTGCGCTGCCGCCAAGAATCAGGTCGGTGGCCGGGCGGTTCAACCCCATCGCCTCTGCCGTGACGCGGATCAGCGGTGTCTGGGGGGTGTCGCCTGCGGCGGTGCGGGGTACGGTCTGGATGTGACCGCGCCACAGCAGTGTCTGCAACCCGTGACTGGCGGTCATGACACGGTCACCCGGCCACAGATCCTCGACCGCGCGGGGGCCGGTGTCGGTGTGCAGCAAGGCCCCATGACCCAAGGCGGCAAAGCAGGATTCAAACACCGGGATGGCCGGGGCAAGGCGCAGGGTTTCGTGGACTTCTAGGGAGGGTGTCAGATGGGCAACCCCGTACCTGCGCATGAGAGGCATCATGCGCCGGGGTTGCCCATCCTGACTAGCGATCCGGTCTGAGGACACCGGATGGGTATGGCGACCCGCCACAAAATATGTGGCGGCGGTGAGGGTCCGTATTGTCATGTGCGTCACCTTGCGGTTTGTCACATCATCTGCCGGCCCCACCGACAACATCTGAGGAGAACGTTGCTGTTGGACTCAATGTGTCAACAAGCGGGTAAGCCGTCAAAGGCTTTCGCTTTGCTGCCGTAAAGCCGCATCAATCCGCAGCACCCTGCCCCGATTGTTCATGGACAGGATCGGTTTGCGCCACATTTGTTCAGGACAGCGCCGCCCTTGTGCTGCGAATCGCCATCAAGACCGGAGGACGGCATGATAGACACCACCCTGCCGCCGCAGCTGACCATCGGGATCGAGGAGGAATATCTGCTGGTGGACCCGGCCACCGGTGCGCTGACCGCCGCACCCGATGCCCTGCTGGCCGACCTGACTGCGGCACTGGGGGACCGGATCAGCACCGAATTCCTGACCTGCCAGATCGAGGTGGGGACCGGCATCTGCGACACCATCAGCGACGCCCGCGCCGATCTGGGCCATCTGCGTCGCACGGTGGCGCAGGTGGCGGGGCGGCATGGTCTGGCGCCGATTGCCGCGTCCTGTCATCCCTGGGGCGACTGGACCGTGCAGGACCGCACCGCCAAAGCCCGCTATGACCAGTTGGATACGGATCTGGGGGCTGTGGCGCGGCGGATGCTGATCGGGGGCATGCATGTGCATGTGGGCATCCCGGACCCGGACACCCGCATTGCGATCATGAACCGGCTGGGCGATCTGTTGCCGGTCCTGCTGGCGCTGTCGGGGTCCAGCCCGTTTTGGCAGTCAGCGGATACCGGGCTGTCGTCGTGGCGGGTCAGCGTGTTCGACGGGATGCCCCGCACGGGCCTGCCGCCACGGTTCGCGGACTGGGCGGACTATACGCAGGCGACCAGCGCCCTGACCGGGGTCGGTGTGATCGAGGACACGTCAAAGCTGTGGTGGGATCTGCGCCCGTCGCACACCTTTGCGACCTTGGAAGTGCGGATCTGCGATGTGTCCCCCCGGATGGAGGATGCGCTGACCATTGCGGCGCTTGTGCAGGCGGCCACGCGCATGATCTGGCGCGGATTGCGCGATGGCACAGCATGGCCGACTCACCGTCCGCTGATCGCGTCAGAGAACCGCTGGCGGGCGCAGCGTTACGGGGTGACCGAAGGGTTGATCGCACCGGATGGCGCGGCAATGGTGCCGATGGCGGATGTCGTGGCGACCCTGTTGGCCGACATTGCAGCCGACACACAGCATCTGGGCAGCGGGGCAGAGGCGGCCGCCGCGGGCCGGATCGTGGCGCAGGGCAACAGTGCTGACCGTCAGCGGGCGATCCATGCCGCAGCGGTGGATGCGGGCGCGGACCCGCAGGCGGCATTGCTGGCGGTCGTGCAGGGGCTGATTGCGGATTTCATGCCCTGAAGCTGCGCGTGGCCCGGCGCCATTCAGCCAGCGAGGTGGATGCCGGCTGGCATCGGCGGCAGCGTGATCTTGACCGGGCGGTCATCATCGCTCAGGCGGCGGGAAATCATCTCCTGACGGCGCGCACCGCGTTCCCACGGCATCTGGGTCGTGCAGGCTTCGGCCTCTGCGATCATGTTGGTCATCCAGCGGGTTTTCGTTTTCATCGGTCTGATCCTTTGCGGTCTGATGGGGGTCGTTGTTGACCCACTTTCCCTGTCAGGCTGGGCAAATCTTTGACCGCAGCGCAGGTATTTGAAAAAATCCCACGGCAATGATCAGCCGATTGCGGCAGGATTGTCGCAAAGCCGGAAACAGCTTGTTTGGCGCACAAAACACTGCGCCACGCGCCCAATCAGGGTCAAAGGACAGGGATTGTTTCGCCCGATTGCGGCGCAAAGCAGGCAGCGCCGCGCCCCATTCCGGTCAGAATTACAGGGTGATGGCGGCGATCAGGCGACCATAGTCGGGATCGCGGTCATGCACCGACCGGCGATAGGAATAGAATCGCGCCCGATCGGCATAGGTGCAATGGCGGGTCCAGTCGGCCTGCCCCACGCCCGCACGCCGCAGGCGGTGCAAACCATAGGCCGGCAGGTCGAAGTGCAGACGGTCGTCGCGGCCTGCCAGAAAAAACCGGGCGGCCGCAGGATCGGTGGTGATGAAGCGGTCGTAAAACTCCGGTCCGACCTCGTAGGCGCGCTGACTGATGGTCGGCCCGATCACGGCAGCAATCGACGCAGCACGCGCGCCCAGCCGTTCCATGGCGGCGACCGTGTTGTCGATCACCCCGGTCAGCGCGCCCTGCCAGCCCGCATGGCAGACCCCGATGACCCCGGCGGCGTGATCGGCAAACAGGATCGGCTGACAGTCGGCGGTCAGCACCGACAAGGCCAGACCGGGGGTCGCGGTCACGATGCCGTCGGCGCGGGGCGCATCACCAGAGGTATCGGTCACCGTGACCACATCGGCCGAATGGATCTGATGCACCCCGGCCAGTGCCGCAGGGCCCACACCCATCGCCACGGCGACGCGGGCGCGGTTGATCGCCACGATGTCCGACTGATCGCTGCTGCCAAAGCCGCAGTTCAACCCGGCAAAGATGCCGGACGACGCACCCCCGGCCCGGCTGAAGAAGCCGTGCCGCAGCGGGGCGAGTGTCGGGGCGGTGATGATGTCGAGCGTCATGAAATCAATCCCGGAGGCGGGGGTGCACCGTCAGGATAGACCCCCATCACCTTGAAGTGGTCGCCCATCTGGGCCGGGTGGGTCAAGCGGCGATGTGCGGCGACATGGTTTTCCAGCGTGTCACCCGCCATGCCCCGGGCCAAGACCTGTGCGCGCTGCGTGATCCCGAGGCGTTCCAGAAACACGCCCTGCGGCGTCAGACGGGTATGCCGCGCCGGGGCGACCGCAGCGGCAAGGGCTGCGAAATCGACATGGGCGGTCAGGTCGGCCTGCCCCGGATCGGCCAGCGGATCGGCCACCGCGTGGTGATGCATCGCCTGAAACGTATCGCCCAGCGACGTCCAGTCGCCATAGTCGATGATCACAGCCGCCCCGCCGTTGCGGGCGATACGCTGGCCGATCTGGCCTGCGATCGGGGTCATCAGGGGACAAACCTCGACGATGTCGCCGTCGCGGGTGTCGGTCAGTCTGTGTGCCAGTTCAGCCTGTGGGAGGGCATCCGTCCGGTCCAGCGTCAGCGCGCCGTCCCGCAGGCCCACGACCGTTTCATGCCAGCCGTCGCCCGCGCGCTGGAATTGCCGGATCGGCAGGGCGTCGAAAAATTCGTTGGCAACGGCAAACAGCGGCAGGTCCGGCAGGTCGGCTGCGGTGTCGCACCACTGCGCGCCCGGCAGGCGTGTCGCCTGTGCCTGTCGCAGGGTGGGCGATGCCTCGACCAGCGCGACGCAGGCTGCGGCGTGAAACCCCGGCACACCCCGGGTGGCCCGCAGGATGTCGGCCATCAGCGTGCCACGGCCCGGTCCCAGTTCCGCCAGCGCAAAGCACGCGGGCGCGCCCTGATCCTGCCAGGCCTGCGCCAGACACAGCCCGATCATTTCACCGAACATCTGGCTGATCTCTGGCGCGGTGATGAAATCGCCGGTTTGCCCAAACGGATCGCGGGTCGCGTAATAGCCTTGTGCCAGGTCCAGCAGGCAGACCGCCATATAATCCGCCAGCGTTATCGGGCCGTCCTGCGCGATGCGGGCCCGCAGTTGATCGGCCAGCGTCATCTGCGCCGCGACAG
>JBBREW010000173.1:0-6237 GCA_038225335.1 Rhodobacterales bacterium | reverse complement strand
AGCCGTCGCCGCCGACGGCCGGCCCACGGTAAAGCTGTCCGACAACCCGAACAAGGCGATGGGACCGGTTGACGAGATCGCACGTTATAAGCGCGTGTTCGGGGTGGGGACGCAGGAGCGGGTGGAAGTTGTGGTTTAGATTAATATTAAGATAACTGTTCTGGTCTTTGCGCTAGCAAGAAAGGTTTATTGATGCATAAAGTTTCCCTATTGAAAGTTCTAAATTTTAAAGCAATACGGGAAGGAGAGTTTAAATTCTCAGACTATACTCCTCTCGTCGGCTACAATAATGCCGGAAAGAGCTCGATTTTAGAGGCATTAAATTGGATAATAAAACCAAGCAGTATTCCGGCTACTAGCTTCAACAATCCAGATCAACCCGTTTCAGTCACTGTAATGGTTAACGGTATTACAGACGCGGTTTTGGAAGGGTTAGCAGAAGTGCACCGTGACAGAATCGCTGCATTCATCGAGAACCAACAGCTAGAATTTAGAAGGACGCAGGATTCGCCAGGGCAGAGCGTCTCAGCAATAGTAATGCAGATTTTCGATCCCAGAAACAATACTGGATGGGTTTCGCCTCCAACTGGGATACCAGCAGCTCTGAACGCCCTGTTTCCTGAAGTCATTCTAGTAGGGGCTATGCAGAATGCAGCAGATGACGTTGGAAAATCAACTTCAAGTTCGACAATCGGTAAGCTTATAAAGCAGATTGTTGAGCCAGTTAGGGAGCAATACTCAGCGCAAATCATTGCTTCTCTTACACCTATTTCCGAGCAATTATCCGCCAGAGGCAATAATAAGGACCAAGCTTTAAGAGATGTGGATGCAACAATCGAATCCTACTTGGCGGAATTTTTTCCGGGGATGTCTGCTAAAACGCATATACCAATGCCAGATATTGATGATTTTTTGAAGAAAGCTACGATAAAAGTTTCAGAGCAAAGATATGGCGATGATCTTGAAGGTGATGCAGCGACTATGGGCCACGGCGCTCAAAGGTCCGTTCAGATCGCTTTGATAAACGCTCTCGCTCATATCCGGAGAAATGATGGTGGGAATGTAAGTCGAACAGTCTTACTTCTCTTGGATGAACCAGAGTTGTACCTGCACCCCCAAGCCATTGCAGTCGTTCGAACTGCTCTAAAGAATCTTTCAAAAAATGGTTTCCAAGTTGCATTCACTACACACACTGGTGAGTTAATTGGATTAGAGGATTGTCCAAAAACCATAATCGTTAGAAGAACTCAAGCAAACGGCTGCGCGGCTCTGCAAAAAATGGAAGACGTTGCCCACGTAGTGGCAGATTTGACAAACCAAGCTGACACGCTGTTCGAGCTTTCAAATTCAAAGGAGTTTCTTTTTTCGGATCAAGTCGTGCTAGTAGAAGGAAAGACAGAAACTGTCATTCTTCCGCATCTATATCGAGCTTGTAGAGGTAAATCGCTTTTAGAAGATAGAATCGGTATCATACGACTTAATGGTTCGGGAAGCCTTAAGAAAGCTTACGATATTTTAGTTGCTATGGGTCTACGAACAAAAATTATTGCCGATTTAGATTGTGTTTTTAAGATGGCCAGGTCTAATGGGATGTTTGGGGTGGGTGACGAAAGGTTTGGAGAAATTCAAAATATTCTTTCTCGCATGGCTCAGGACGAAATGCTCGCATTGTCTGAAGATGGATATCCCAAGAATTCGACGTTTTGTACGGCATCGGAAGGATTTGAGTTACTCGCTGGAGATGACGAGGCGGCACCGATAATTGCATCACTAATAAATGATATAAGAGGCCATAATGTCTGGATTTGGCCAGGAGGCGCGATTGAAGCCCACATCGGGATCGCAAAGACGTTCACGGCTCAAAGGCAATTCGTTGAAAGCTTGAACCAACCCGGCGCTCTAGATGGTCACCCTAACCGAGATACCATTGACGAAGTGGTCGGGTTTTTAAACGCGCAGGAGTGAGTTTTACTCCTCTACCGCCCCCCTCAACGCCTTCACCTCGCCCCTGACCTTCTTTGCCTTCAGGCGGCGTTTCACCGATCCGTAGGTCGGCTTCGTCGCCACGCGGCGTTTGGGTTTCTCGGTCGCGCGGACGATCAACTCGGCGAGGCGTTCGCGGGCGAGGTCGCGGTTGCGGGCCTGTGACCTTGTGTCCTGCACGAACAGCACCAGCGCGCCGTCCAGCGTCCAGCGCCGCCCCGCCAGCCGCTTTAGCCGCGCCTTCACCGGGTCGGGCAGGGAGGGGGAGCGTTCCGCCTCGAACCGCAGTTCCACCGCTGTGGACACCTTGTTCACGTTCTGCCCACCGGGGCCGGACGCGCGGGTGAATTGCTCGGTCAGTTCCCACCCCTGCAGGGTGATGGTGGGGGTGATGAAAAGGTCGTCGGCCATGGGGGACACTTAGAGGAATTGGGGGGTTTTGCCAGTGGCGCGATCCGATGCCCGCTGCGGGGCCGCAGTTGGCAAAGCCAACCGCTTACCCCCGCCCGTCATTTGCAGTACAAATGACGTCAAACGTTTACCCCCACCGCTTTTTTCGTTGCATACGCCGTATGCAACTAAAAAAGGGCTACCCCGGCGATGGGATAGCCCTCTCCTGAATATCGGAGGTGGGTCGGTTAGGGACCTATAAGGCCACCCACCTGAAGGATCACTGATCCAAGGGCTGCCCTAGATCAGAACCCCCCAAGCTGTCCCGACACACGTCTCCAGAACTTCATGATGCACTGGATCACCTCCTTTCAAATGTTTCGCCTACCCCGAAGTTGGCACACATATGGTTTATGTCAAATTAAAATATACCACCCATGGCGATTATGTGCGCGCCTGTGTGACGCGCCCAACAATCAGGCGGAACGGTACCAGCGCGACCAGCGCCACCGCCATCTTCACCCCCCAGTCGGCCACGCCGAGCGAGACCCACAGCGGGACCAATGGGCCCGCGTTCAGGAATGGCACGGCCTCTTGCGCCCAGATCACCTGGTCGGCGGCCCCGGCGCTGAACCCGTTGAACACGGCGGCAAAGGCGATGCTGAAGAAGATCACCGTATCCACGACGGAGGAGATCAGCGTCGACCCCAAGGGGGCCACCCACCACACACCCAGGCGCAGCTTGTTGAACACGGCGATGTCCAGCAGTTGAGCCACGCCGAATGCGGTGGCTGATGCAATGGCGACGCGGATCGGCACGGCGGGGCCGAATTCCAGCTGGATCTGCGATCCGATCAGTGAACAGACGATGCCGACCACCAGGCCGACGAGCACGACTCGGCGGGCGGCTGATGTGCCGTAGATGCGGTTCATCACGTCGGTGACGAGGAACGCCAGCGGATAGGTGAACGCGCCCCATGTCAGCAGGCCGTCCAGGATCAGGAATTGCACGAGGATGTTGGAGGCCACGACGATGATGGCCATGGCGATGACGCCGGGAAGAAGTCGCATGAATGGGTTCCGTTTTGGCAAGGGTGCGGCACTTGGCCCCCGGATCATCCGGGGACGGCGCGGCTTAGCGTCCTGCCGTGCTGTCGTCAATCCGCGACGCGGTATTCCACGACTTCGGTGGTCTGAAAGAACTTGAAGTTATCATCCGCGATCAGGGTCATGCGGATGGTGCCGGTCCCGTCCTGCCAGACGCTGATCCCTTCAAGGTTGTCATGCACCCCGGCGCGGGTCTGCAACAACGTCTCGGCCCCGCCGCCGTTCAGATCGAACCGCCGCACGCGGCTGCGAAACCCGAGCCCGGTAAAGTCACGCTCTAACAGATAGAACAGGCCATCGGGCCCGATGTCGGCCCCGACCGGCAGGAATGTGTCGTCGCGCGAAAGTGTAAAGGGCGTCGTCCATATGCCGTTCAGATAACGATAGACGGGAAACGGCCGCAGCGGCCGGCCAGAGCGTTCCGAAAGCGTATAGAGTGCGCCGTCAGGTCCGATCGCCAAGGCTTCCAAAGCGGAATTAGGCTGCATCTGCGCGAAATCGGGATGACCGGGCAGGGGGACGGCGGGGCCGGTGATGTCGGGGTAGGCCGCGACGCGGGCCCGCCCTTCGAATGAAATATAGACCGTGCCGTCGGGGGCCAGCGCCAGACCTTCGCTGTCGGCTGATGGCCCGCGCGCGCGCTTGCCGTCAGGGGTGTGCACGGCGGTGGTCAGGTCGGGTGTCATCGCCGTGATGATGCCATCCGTGCGGCTGATGGTCCCCGTCCACAGGCTGCCCCTGTCGCTCAGCGCAATGAACCGGGTGCCGTCGTCCGTCACCTCGATTCCCGACATGCCGCCGAACCGCGCGCCGTCGTCGGTCCAGACGAAACGCCCGATCTGGCTGACGCCGCGTGCCGTCGATTGGGCAAAGGCCTGCCCGCACCCGGCCAGCAGGGCGGCGGCAAGGATGATGCGGCGCATGATCAGTTGGCGGCGACGGCGGCACACTGTCCGGGCAGGCTGGCCATGGTCAGGTCGCGCTTGGGCGCTGGCGGCTCTGCATTGGGGTCACGCGGCGGAGCGGGCTTTGGGTTGAGGATGTTGTCGACCCATGCTGCGGCATCGGCACAGCCGTCACCGGGGGGCGGCGGGTCCTGCGGGGCGCAGGTCGTCGATCCGGCCGGACATTTCAGCCGAACATGAAAATGGTAGTTGTGGCCATACCAAGGGCGCACCTTGTTCAGCCAGCTGCGGTCGCCGGTGGCATTCTGGCACATCGCGACCTTGGCCCCCGGAAAGATAAAGATGCGGTCGACCCGTGGGTCAGAGGCGGCAGCGCGCACGATTGCCTCTTGCGACGGACCCCAGTTGTTATTGACAAAGGCCCCGCTGTTGCGGTCCATCCGGTCAGAGGAGATGTCCTCGCGTGCTTGGCGCGACAGGGACAGGGACGTCGCGGGCTTTAGCCATATATCCGCATCAAGTCCGGTCTGGTGGCTGGCATGTCCGGTCAGCATCGGGCCACCGCGTGGCTGGCTCATGTCGCCCAGATACAGGCCATTCCAACCCGGCTGCGTCGCGGCAAAGCGGGACAGGTTCTGGACGAAATCGATCAGCGGGGGCTGGGCCCAGTTCCGATTGCGCGACAGGCGCATCGCCTGCCAGGTCGGCCCAGTTTCGGCCAGTTGCACGGCACCGGCCTGACACCCCTTGGAATAAAACCCCACCGGGGTCGGCGGCATCGCGGCTGGTGTCGCGATATTGCCGAACACCTGTTTGGCGATGCGGGTGTCGTTGGTGTTCTGGGTAGAAAACACCGGTTGCGTCGCCGGGGCGACTTTCGCTTCCTGCTGGCAGGCGGACAGGCCTGTCAAAAGGGCGATCAGGGCTGCAATGCGGACCATTCTGCGCGATCTCCGTCTTTGTTGACCCACCTTAGCAGGAACAATCCGATGAGGAACAGAAAGATCACCGGCAAAAAGCCAAGCTGCACGTTGCCTGTCAGAAACGTGAACAGGGATATGCTGGCCGGGGCGAGGAATGCCGTTGCCTTGCCGGTCAGGGCGAACAGGCCGAACGCCTCGGCAGGGCGGTCTGGGTGGGTATGGCGCACCATCATGGACCGGCTGGATGCATAGATCGCACCACCCGCGCCGCCGATCACCATGCCGCAGGCGTAAAAGATGATGTCAGGCACCTGCGACGTCGCATCCAGCGGCAGCATGAACAGATGATCCCGCGACATGCCGACGATGAAGCAGGATACGACGATCAGCATCCAGACGCAGACCCGGATCACCGGTTTTGGTCCGAACCGTTGGTCGGCCAAACCGCCAACCCAGGTAAAGATCGCCGCCGCAATCGCAGCGACAATGCCAAAGACGCCGATCTGGATTGTGGTCCAGCCCAGCACCAGCGCGGCATAGATCCCGCCAAAGGCATAAAGCGCATTCAGCGCGTCACGGTAGAACATCGATCCGATCAGAAAATGCTTGAGGCTAGGCCGCCGCATCACACCGCGCAGGGTATCCTTCAGCTCTCTCCAGACGGCGCTGATCCGAGTGGACTGTCTGGCCAGGCGCGGATCGTCGCGCACATAAAGGAAGAACGGCACCATGAAGATGACATACCAGATCGCGATGAACGGCCCGACGCTGCGGGTGCCTTCCATCTGGCTGGAATCCAGCCCGAAGGGCGGCGCTAGCCCGATCAGCGTGACACCGGTACCGGGGCTTTCGACGAACAGCAGCAGCAGGATGAACAGCGACACCACGCCGCCCCAATATCCAAAGGCCGCGCCGGAACCGGAAATCCG
>JBBREW010000172.1:0-6274 GCA_038225335.1 Rhodobacterales bacterium | reverse complement strand
GGGCAGCACCAGCGGGCCGGGCAGGGGGGCAGGCAGGATGACAACCTGCTGGCCGCCCGTGGCCCCGAACAGGCGGGTGCGCAAGCGGCGCAATGCGTCCTGGCCTGCGGTGCCCCGGCACACCGGGCCGGTGCGCGCCTGAAGATGGCCCAGCACCGTCGCGCCGATCTGAGCACGGCGTTGATCGCTGACGGTCGCGGCGGCCTGCTTGCGCAGGGCATCCGGCCCCCAGACCCCGCCCACCGCCAGAATGCCGCCCACGATCATCACTGCCACGACGTGCCGCATCCAGCCTCGGCGGGGTTTGCTGCGGGCCAGACTGCCGCGCACCGCCTCGATCGCGTCTATCATGTGGCTGTCGTCGATTTCAAGGGTTTCGGCGGCGTCCTGATCGGGCGCGAACAGGGCGGGCACGCTTTGCGGGTTTAGCCGGCGCACGGCGGGTAAGGACCAGTGGGACAAGGGCCGCCCTGCGCCGTCGGATATGACAAGCGTGGCATCACCGAACGACACGATCACCTCGCGCCGCTGGGCGGACCGGCTGGCGCCCCACAGTCCAAGGCTTTCAAGCCGGTCGTATTGCGGAAGTGCTGTCATCGCGCCTGTTTTTCCTGCGTGCCGTCACCCTAGGCGACCCGGGGCGCCGGGGCTAGGGGGCGACCCGCTTGCGCAGTTCGAATTTCTGAATCTTTCCGGTCGATGTTTTCGGCAGTTCGCCAAAAATTATCCGTTTGGGGCATTTGAACCCGGCCAGACGGCTGCGGGCATGGGCAATCAGCGTGGCGGCGTCCACCTCATGCCCCGGTTTCAATTCCACAAAGGCGCAGGGCACTTCGCCCCAGACCGGATCGGGGGCCGCCACCACCGCACACAGGCTGACAGCGGGGTGGTGCATCAGCGCGCCTTCCACCTCGACAGAGGAGACATTCTCGCCGCCCGAAATGATGATGTCCTTCGCCCGGTCGGTAATCTGGATATAGCCGTCGGGGTGCTGCACGGCCAGATCCTCTGTGTGGAACGCGCCACCGGCAAAGGCTTTGGCCGTGGCCTCTGGATTGCGGTAATAGCCTTTCATGATCGCATTGCCGCGCATCACGATTTCGCCCGTGGTGACGCCGTCGCGGGGCACCGGGCGCATCTGGTCATCGACGACGACGATATCGTCCATCATCGGCATCAGCACGCCCTGCCGCGCCTTGATCACCGCACGGTCATCGGCGGGCAGGCTGTCCCAATCGGCACGCCACAGACACTCGGTCGCGGGACCATAGGATTCCGTCAGACCGTAAACCTGCGTGACGCTGAACCCTAGGTCGCTGATGGCAGCCAGCGTCGCCGCGGCGGGCGGGGCCCCTGCGGTAAACACCTCGACCCGGTGATCGCAGGCGCGGCGGTCGGCGTCCTTGGCGTTGATGATCATGTTCAGCACGATGGGCGCGCCACCGAAATGCGTGACCCCGTGATCGCCGATCGCGGCATAGATCGCAGCCGCGGTGATATCGCGGCAACAGACCGCCGTGCCGCCGATCAGGGGCATCATCCAGGTATGGGTCCAGCCGTTGCAGTGGAACAGCGGCACAATCTGCAACAGCACCGGATGCAGGGTCATGCGCCATGAAATCGGCGTGGCCATCGTGGCCAGATAGGCGCCGCGGTGGTGATACACGACCCCCTTCGGCCGCCCCGTCGTGCCAGAGGTGTAATTGAGCGCCAGGCTCTCCCACTCGTCGCGCGGCATGATCCACGGCATGCGGGGATCGCCGCTGGCCAGCAGGTCATCATAGGTGCGGTGCCGCCCGGTCGCGGTGTGACCGGCCACCGGGTCCGGCACCTCGATCACGATGGGCGGCGGTGTCGTCATGCGCGACAGGGCGTCTTCGGCCATCGGCATGAACTGGCTATCGACAAGCACCACCCGCGCCGCCCCGTGGTCAAGGATATAGCTGACCGTGTCCGCGTCCAGTCGCGTGTTGATGGTGTTCAGCACCGCGCCGCAGGCCGGGATGCCAAAGGCGGCCTCGGACTGGGCGGGGATATTGGGCAGGATCGTCGCGACCACATCGCCCGATGCCACACCAAGGCCCGTCAGGGCCGATGCCAGCCGTGTCACCCGGTCATGATAGTGGCGATAGGTCAGGATGCTGTCGCCATAGATCAGCGCCGGCACATCGGGGAACACATCCGCCGCCCGCACCAGATGGCTCAGCGGGGTCAGCGCCACGAAATTGGCCGGTCCCCGGTCAAGACCCTCTTCGTCCCGCATCCATCCCATGTCGTCCCCCCTTCACGCGTGTCACGTTTGGCGTCAGACTGATCTACAGATGAAGACAGATCAATGGGCAACGCGGCCCGCCAAGAGGGCCAGATGCAGGGAACGGACCAACCGGGGCGGGCAATCGTCATGATGCTGCTGGCGATGGCAATGTTCGGACTGTTGGACAATTTCATGCGCCTCGCCGCACAGACCGGCGGACTGTGGCAGTTTCATCTGCTGCGGTCGGTGGTCGCACTTGGGGTATTGGCTGCGGTCGCAGTCCTGTGGGGCATATCCCTGCGGCCAAAGCGACCTTTGCGGGTGCTGGTGCGGTCGGTGCTGAACGCTGTGGCGATGGTGATCTATTTTGGCTGTCTTGGCCTTATGCCCATCGCACAGGCGGTGGTGGGGCTGTTCACCGCGCCGCTTTTTGTGGTGTTGCTGTCATGGCTGTTCTGGGGGGACCGGGTCGGCGCGCGCCGGATCGCGGCGGTCATGGTCGGCTTTGCGGGGATCGTGCTGGTGCTGCGCCCGGATCAGACGGGGGTGGACCCCATGACGTTTTTGCCGGTCGCGGCCGGGGCGGCCTATGCGCTTGCCAATATGACCACCCGGCGCTGGTGCGTGCAGGAAGGCACGCTGGCGCTTTTGGCGGGGTCCTTTGGCTGCATGATGCTGGCCGGTGGGCTGGGATGCGTGGTGATCGCGCTGTGGCAACCCGCCGTGTCCCTTGGGGCAGAGGGGTTTGCCACCCGCGGATGGGTCGTGCCGACGGGGATCTTCGGGATCATCATCGTCGCGCAGGGTGTCGGCGCGCTGGTCGGTGTCGGCCTCTCGATCCGCGCCTATCAACTGGCCGACGCCACCCTTGTTGCGGTGTTCGAAAATGCGCTGCTGATCTTTGCGACGATCTGGGCCGCGATCCTCTGGCAGGAATGGCCCGACATGATCGGCCTCTCTGGCCTTGCCCTGATCGCGGGGGCCGGGGTTGTCATCGCAATCCGCGATCCGGCCCCGCAAACGGTCCGGACCGTCACCCTGCCGCAGGATCCCGCGTGATCCTGTCACCGGGGCGCCGTTATGTCTTTGTGCACATCCCAAAAACAGGTGGGACCGCAATGGCGCTGGCACTGGAACATCGCGCGATGAAGGATGACATCCTCATCGGCGACACGCCAAAGGCCCGCGCCCGCAAACGCAGGCTTGCCACGCTTGCAGCGCCGGGACGGCTGTGGAAACACAGCCGACTTGCGGATGTAGAGGGCGTCATGGACATCGCGGGCTGCCGCATCTTCACACTGGTGCGCAATCCCTGGGACCGTCTGGTCAGCTATTATCACTGGTTGCAGGCGCAGCGCTTTGACCATGCCGCCGTTGCGCTGGCCAGAAAGCTGGATTTCAGCGCCTTTGTGAACCACCCCCACACGGTGGCCAGTCTGATCGCGCAGCCTTACGGCAGTTATCTGACCGATGCGGCGGGCATCCCGCGCGGCACCGACCTGATCCGCCTTGAACACTGGCAGGACGACGTGGCGTCACTGGAAACCCATCTGGGGTTCGCGATTGCGCTGCCCCGGGCCAATGCCAGCATCCGCAGGGCCGATTGGCGCAGCTACTACAGCGACGCAGATGCAGACCTGGTCGCCCGGATCTGTGCCGCAGATATCGCGCAGTCATCCTACCGGTTTGACGGTATCGACTGACCCGCCCGCGCCACCGTGACCGGTCCGCCATTCTTCTCGTCAGAAATATCCTGGGGGGTGAATTGACCCTGCAGGGTCAAGAGGGGGGCAAAGCCCCCCCCTTTGTCGTCCTGCATCACCGCTGGCCTCACGCGGCCTTGGCCCCCTGTGCGCCGAAGCGTCCGTAAAAGCTTTGTCCCTTGTCCGCCATCTCGCGCAAAAGGTCAGGGCAGGCAAAGCGGTCGCCGAATGCTTGTGTCAGCTGGTCGCAGCGTTCCGCTGCATAGGGGGTGCCGATGATGTCCAGCCAGCTGAACGGACCACCCGACCACGGCGCAAAGCCCCAGCCCAGAATCGCACCCACATCGCCTTCGCGGATATCGGTCAGCACGCCGCCTTCCAGCGCGCGCACCGCTTCCAGTACCTGCGCGAACAGCAGACGGTGCTGCACGGTCACAAGATCGGGTTGGTCGTCCGCCGGGGGATACTGTGTCGCCAGTTCCGCCCACAACCCCTGCCGTTTGCCTGCGTCGTCATAGGTATAGAACCCGGATTTTGACTTGCGGCCCATACGGCCCTGATCGGCCATCGCGAACAGCACCGCGTCCACCGCACCGTCCGGATAGGCGTCGCCCATCGCGGCCTTGGTCGCCTTGGCGATCTTCACGCCCAGATCGATGCTCGTCTCGTCCACCAGTTGCAACGGCCCCAGCGGCATGCCCACCAGCTTTGCCGCGTTTTCGATCAGGACCGGGGACACGCCTTCGGCCACCATGCGAATACCTTCGTTGATATAGGGGATGATGCAGCGGTTGGCATAAAAGAACCGCGCGTCATTCACCACGATCGGCGTCTTGCGGATCTGACGCACGAAATCCAGCGCCTTGGCCACGGCGACGTCGCCGGTTGCCTTGCCGCGGATGATTTCCACCAGATTCATCTTGTCCACCGGGCTGAAGAAATGGATGCCGATGAACCGCTCCGCGTCGTTGGCCGCCTGCGCCAGTTCCGTGATCGGCAAGGTCGAGGTATTGGTCGCAAAGATGCAGTCGGGGCCGGTGATGGCCTGCACCTTTTTGGTGACCTCTGCCTTCACGGCCATATCCTCAAAAACCGCCTCCACGATCAGATCGCAGTCCGCCAAGGCGGCGTAATCGGTGGTGGCCGTAATCAGACCCAGCACCTGTTCCTTCTTCTCCGGCGTGGCCTTCTTGCGGGCAATGCCCTTGTCCATGTAATCGGTGGTATAGGCTTTGCCCTTGTTGGCGGCCTCTTGGCTCGCGTCGATCAGCACGACCTTGATCCCCGCCATCGCCGACACCAGTGCGATGCCCGCACCCATCATGCCCGCACCGATCACGCCGACCTGTGTGACCTTCTGATCAGCCACATCGGGCCGGTTGGCACCTTTTTCCAGCGCCTCCTTGTTGATGAACAGGCTACGGATCATGGCAGAGGACGAGGGGTTCAGCAGCACATGGGTGAACCAGCGCGCCTCGATTTTCAGGGCGGTGTCGAATGGCACCAGCGCACCTTCGTAAACCGCCGACAACAGGGCCTTTGCCGCCGGATAGACGCCCATGGTATTGCCGTTCACCATCGCGGATGCCCCGACGAACGTCATGAACCCCGCCGGATGATAAGGCGCGCCGCCGGGCATCTTGTAGCCCTTCTGGTCCCAGGGTTTCACGATATCCGCGCCCGTGGCGGACAGAACCCAGACCTTGGCCGCAGACAACAGATCGTCCGGTGCCACGACCTCGTCCACGATACCCGCGCGCATGGCCCCCTTGGGGTCGTTCAGCTTGCCTTGCAGCAACAGGGGGCTGGCCGCCATCGCGCCCAGCTTGCGGCTGATCCGGGTGGTGCCACCGGCCCCCGGAAAGATACCGACCATGATTTCGGGCAAGCCGATCTTGGCCTTTGGATTGTCGGCGGCAAAGATGCGGTGGCAGGCCAGCGGGATTTCCAGACCGATGCCCAGTGCGGTGCCGGGCAGGGCGGCAGCGATCGGTTTGCCGCCTTTCAGCGTCTTGGGGTCCATCCCCGCCCGCTCGATCCGCCGCAGCACCGCATGCATTTGCATCACGCCGTCAAAGATGCCCTTTGCAGGATCGTCGCTGTCGTCGCGCATCCGCGCGATGATGTTCAGATCCATCCCGCCCGCAAAGGACCCCGCCTTGCCAGAGGTGATGACGATGCCCTTCACGGCGTCGTCGGTCAGCGCCTGTCCCACCAGTGCATCCAGATCGGCAAAGCCTTGCTGGCTCATGACGTTCATGGATTTTCCAACGGTGTCCCATGTGATGACGGCCACGCCATCGGTGTCGGTCGTCAG
>JBBREW010000171.1:0-6311 GCA_038225335.1 Rhodobacterales bacterium | reverse complement strand
GGATATTGCGATGCAGGTGGGGCGCACGCGCCTGCCTTTGCGGTGATTGAAGGGACCGGACACGATGGCCAGGATTGCGACCGCGCGGATTGATAAACTTCTGTCCTCCATGGGCTATGGCTCGCGTCGCGACATGGCGCGTCTGGCCCGGGTGGGGGGTATCACGCTGGATTCCGTCGATCTGACAGATGTCACGATTCGCCTGCCTGTGACGCCGGATTTGCCGGACCGGATGCAGATCAACGGCGCGCACCTTGATCCCTTGGTCGGGATGGTCATCGTGTTGAACAAGCCGTTGGGCATGACGTGTTCGCACAAGGAACAGGGCGCATTGGTCTATGACCTGCTGCCTGCGCGGTGGAAACGCCGCGATCCGCCGATTTCCACCATCGGCCGTCTGGACAAGCTGACGACCGGGCTTTTGTTGCTGACCGATGACGGCGACCTGCTGCACCGTGTCATCAGCCCCAAACGCCACGTCAAGAAGACCTATCGCGCCACGCTGGCCAGTCCGCTGAACGGCACCGAGGGCGCGGTGTTTGCCGCCGGCACCTTGATGCTTGATTCCGACGACAAGCCGCTTGCGCCTGCGACGCTGGACATCATTTCTGACACCGAAGTGCTGCTGAGCGTCACCGAGGGGCGTTATCATCAGGTGCGCCGCATGTTTGCGGCCGTGGGGAATCACGTCACAGAACTGCACCGGGAACGTCTGGGTGGCCTGTCGCTGTCGGCGGACCTGTCACCGGGCCAGTGGCGTCTGCTGACGGCGCCAGAAGTGGCCATGATTTTCCAGACTGAGGGCGGTGTGACCTCTGTCTGACAGGGCACATGCCATTTAATGCGGTGCAAGACAGGCGGGTCGCGGGTTTTGTGCCTGTTCAAGGATACAGGCCGCCGCCCCGCCGCCCCGCGCGCAAAGCCGCAGTCGGGTGACAGGGGGCGGAAAACTGCACCCAAACCTGTCTTGTGCCGGGGTTCCATCGCATGACGTGATCGAACCCTCTTGATCCCGGCTGCGGATCGGGCTAACCCGACCGCGGATACAGGGGTATAGCTCAGTTGGTAGAGCGACGGTCTCCAAAACCGTAGGTCGTGGGTTCGAGCCCCCCTGCCCCTGCCATATCCGCCATCACGGCCCGCAACGACAGGCATGTCATCGTCATGGTTCAGCCTCTGATGTCAAAGGCCGCGACGGTGGTGTTCCATGTGGGCGCGCACAAGACGGCCACCACCCATCTGCAACATTCGATCATCGCCCAACGGATGCCCTTGTGGGATCGCGGAGTGCGGACCTATTTGCCGCCGCATCTGCGGGGGGCGGGCCAAAGTCTTGAACAGCGGTTCGATCTGCCCATCAACCGGGACGTGGCGGATACGGGGCCGGGCGTCGCACAGGTGCGGGCGGATTTCATCGGACGCGCGCAGCGGGTGCTGATTTCGGAAGAAAACTTTATCGGTGTGTTGCAGACGCGGGCGGGGCGGGTGCGGCTGCCGCTGTATCCACGGGCGCGGCAAAGACTGGATGTGCTGATTGCCGCCTTGGCACCTGATGCGGGGATTGATCTGTGCCTTGGCATCCGTGATCCGGCCGGGTTCCTGAATTCGGCCTATTGTCAGGTTCTGCTGGGGGGGCACGCCACCGCGCCGGACCGGTTCAAGATGCGTCACCCGCTGGGCGCTGTGGATTGGGTCGAACTTGTCGGGCGTCTGCGCAGCACCGCTGGCGTCAACGCGGTGACGGTGTGGCGGCAAGAGGATTACACGACCCTGTTCCCGACGATCTGCACGACGCTGCTGGGGCTGGACGGCGCGATGGTGACACCGCTTGGCGATCGCATCCACGCGGGCCTGTCCGCGATGGCGGTCGCGCGCACGCTGGAGGACAGGGCAGGGGACAAGACTGTGGGCGACGATGACGGCGCGCGTGCGGCCAGTGCCCGCCTGACATGGCCCATCGGTGCCGACATGCCTGCCTTCGATGCCTTTAGCCCCGATGAACATGCGCTGTCTGCCGAATTCTATGCCACGCAAACGGATGCGATTGCCGCGCTGCCGGGTGTCACCCTGCTGCGCGTCTAGGGACGACGGGCAGGGTTGAATTGTTGCCCAAACGGACGTATGTCGCGCAGGTCAGCCCGGAAGGACGCCCCATGGCCACGAACCCGATCAAATTCATCAACGAAACCCGCGCAGAAATTGCAAAGGTGATCTGGCCCACCCGGCGCGAGGTCGTTTTGACGACGGTGATGGTCTTTATCATGGCGGCCGTGATGGCGACATTCTTCAGCCTTGTGGATCTGGGCATCCGTCAGGGTCTGCAGGTCGTCCTGAATTACTTCGGCAGCTGACGGCCCCGGCTGGCACAATCTGTCTGCACCCCCTTGAATTCAGGCGGGCGCGGCGGTAATAGCCCACAACTTACCCGGATGGCGTGCGGCGAATCGTGTTGCACGCCAAAATTTATTGTCGGGTCTGGCAGCGCAAGTTGCTGAAAAAATTGGAATTTATGCGACGTCGCCGCGTGATGGTGTTGCAGATGCGAGGTGACGAGGAACATGGCGAAACGTTGGTATTCGGTTAGCGTTCTTTCGAATTTCGAAAAAAAGATCGCAGAGACCATCCGCCAGAAGGTGTCGGAACAGGGTCTGGAAGATCAGATCGACGAAGTGCTGGTGCCGACCGAAGAAGTCATCGAGATTCGCCGGAACAAGAAAGTGACGACGGAGCGCCGGTTCATGCCGGGTTATGTTCTGGTCCACATGGAACTGTCCGACGAAGGCTATCACCTGATCAATTCGATCAATCGCGTCACGGGTTTTCTGGGTCCGCAAGGCCGCCCGAGCCCGATGCGCGATGCCGAAGTGCAGGCGATCCTGGGTCGTGTGCAGGAAGGCGAAGACAGCCCACGCACGCTGATCCACTTCGAGATCGGTGAAAAGGTCAAGGTCAACGACGGTCCGTTCGAGGATTTCGATGGCATGGTCGAGGAAGTGGACGAAGACAACCAGCGCCTGAAGGTGACGGTGTCGATCTTTGGCCGGGCCACCCCGGTCGAGTTGGAATTCACGCAGGTCTCCAAGCAGGGCTGACGTGTTTCGGACGTGGGAGCGGTGACGCGAACCACGGCAAGTTGGTCCCTGATGGGGACCGTTGTAGGGCGGATATGATCCGCCGCTGATGAAGAAGGAGAGGCCTCATGGCCAAGAAAGTAATGGGTTCGCTGAAATTGCAGGTTCCGGCCGGCAATGCAAAGCCATCCCCGCCCGTCGGTCCCGCACTGGGTCAGCGCGGCATCAACATCATGGAATTCTGCAAGGCGTTCAACGCCAAGACCGCAGACATGGAAAAAGACGCGCCTTGCCCGACCGTGATCACCTATTACGCGGACAAGTCGTTCTCGATGGAAATCAAGACGCCGCCCGCGTCCTATTACATCAAGAAGGCTGCCAAGCTGACCTCCGGGTCCAAGCTGCCGGGCAAGACCACCGCCGGGTCGATTTCCGCCAAGCAGGTGCGTGAGATCGCCGAAGCGAAGATGAAAGATCTGAATGCCACCTCGATCGAGGGTGCAATGCTGATCATCGCGGGCTCTGCCCGGTCCATGGGCATCGAGGTGAAGTAATGGCAAAGTTCGGAAAACGCACAACTGCAAACCGCGCTGCATTCGAAGGCAAGTCCAACGTCAAGGTCGATGAGGCCGTGTCGCTGGTGAAAAATGCCGCCACCGCCAAGTTCGATGAGACCATCGAAATCGCCATGGTGCTGGGCGTTGACCCCCGCCACGCCGACCAGATGGTACGTGGCACCGTCACGCTGCCGCACGGCACCGGCAAGACGGTCCGTGTTGCTGTGTTCGCCAAGGGTGACAAGGCAGACGAAGCCCGCGCCGCCGGTGCGGATATCGTCGGTGCCGAAGACCTGATGGAAACCATTCAGGGCGGCACGATCGATTTTGACTGGTGCATCGCGACCCCTGACATGATGGGTATCGTCGGTCGTCTGGGCAAGATCCTTGGCCCGCGCAACCTGATGCCGAACCCCCGCGTCGGCACAGTGACCCCCGATGTCACACAGGCCGTCAAAGACGCCAAGGGCGGTCAGGTCCAGTTCCGCGCCGAAAAGGCCGGTGTGGTCCATGCCGGAATCGGCAAGGCCTCGTTCAGCGCAGACCAGCTTCAGGAAAACCTGAAGGCATTTGTGGATGCCGTGCAAAAGGCACGTCCCGCAGGCGCCAAGGGCACCTACATGAAAAAGGTCAGCCTGACCTCTACCATGGGTCCGGGCGTGTCGGTCGACATCGCCAGCGCGACTGGCAACTAACAGAATTTGGCCAATTCCCTGTGGGGATTGGTCAACTCGCAGCGGCAGATCACCGCCGCTGTGCTGTCCGAGACGGAGGGTGCAGGCCATCGCCTGTATAATTCCTTCCTGAGATGGGAAACGAGAACAAGATTTCCGGGGGAAACCTCGGGCGAGATTGGCCTCGGGACCCTGAAACGGACCCGAACGCCTGACTGAAGAAGGTCAGGCAAACATGAGCCGGGGGGAAACCCCCAAACTTGGAGTGAAACTGTGGATAGAGCACAAAAAGAGAAGCTGGTCGAAGAACTCGGCCAGATCTTTGAAAGCTCTGGCGTCGTAGTGGTTGCCCGCTACGAAGGCATGACAGTTGCAGAAATGCAGGACCTGCGCGCATCAATGCGTGATGCAGGTGGGTCCGTGCGCGTGGCCAAGAACAAGCTCGCCAAAATCGCCCTTGACGGTAAACCCAGCGCTTCCATTGCTGAATACCTGACGGGCATGACCGTCCTTGCCTATTCCGAAGACCCTGTCGCTGCGGCGAAAGTGGTCGATGCATATGCCAAGAAGAACGAAAAGCTCGTTATTCTGGGTGGTGCAATGGGTGAGACGGCCCTTGATCCAGCCGGTGTGAAAGCCGTTGCCGGGATGCCAAGCCGCGAGGAGCTTATCGCTTCCATCGTGGGTTGCATCGCAGCACCAGCCGCAAACATCGCCGGGGCCATTGGCGCGCCTGCTTCGAACATCGCGAGCATTCTTTCGACCATCGAAGAGAAAGCTGCATAAAGCAACCTGAACTGCCTTGGGGGTTGTATCCCCTGACGTTGGAACACACTTAAGCAAACGGAAAGCATATCAAATGGCTGATCTGAAAAAACTGGCTGAAGAGATCGTCGGTCTGACCCTTCTTCAAGCACAAGAACTGAAAACCATCCTCAAGGACGAGTATGGCATCGAGCCCGCCGCCGGCGGTGCAGTGATGATGGCTGGCCCGGCTGCTGCAGCCGAAGTCGCCGAAGAGAAGACCGAATTCGACGTCGTCCTGAAGGACGCCGGCGCACAGAAGATCAACGTGATCAAAGAAGTGCGCGCGATCACCGGTCTGGGCCTGAAAGAAGCCAAGGACCTGGTCGAAGCCGGTGGCAAGGTCAAGGAAGGCGCGTCGAAAGCCGACGCCGAAGAGATCAAGGCAAAGCTGGAAGCAGCCGGTGCCAAGGTCGAGCTGGCCTGAGCCAAGCGCGGGCCACATCTTCCCTGAAGATCTGGAGTTCCGATTTTTCGCGAAAAGTCGGTGACACCCGCACCATGAGAAAAGGCTGGATCTGCGCGTGTCGCAGGTCCAGCCGCACCTGTCTTGAAGGGTGACTGATGCGTCAGCCCTCCTTTTGGGTAGGTGGCTCCGTCGGGAGGCCCTTGGTGGGACAAGGGTCACGTATGGACGGCACGCCCCCAGTCATAAGCGTCACACCCCGCGGCCCGGGCGAGGTGAGATGCGACAGACAGATATAAGGTGATATCACACATGGCTTCCTCCTTCCTTGGCCAGAAACGCCTGCGCAAATACTACGGTAAAATCCGTGAAGTCCTGGAAATGCCGAACCTGATCGAGGTTCAGAAATCTTCCTACGACCTGTTCCTCCGCTCGGGTGACAGCCCTGTGCCGCTTGACGGCGAAGGCATCATGGGCGTGTTCCAGTCGGTCTTTCCGATCAAGGACTTCAACGAGACCGCCGTGCTGGAGTTCGTGAAATACGAGCTGGAAAAGCCGAAGTACGACGTCGAAGAGTGCCAGCAGCGCGACGTGACCTATGCTGCGCCGCTGAAGGTCACGCTGCGCCTGATCGTGTTCGATGTGGACGAGGATACCGGTGCCAAGTCCGTGAAGGACATCAAGGAACAGGACGTCTTCATGGGCGACATGCCTTTGATGACGCAGAACGGCACGTTCATCGTGAACGGCACCGAGCGCGTGATCGTGTCCCAGATGCACCGTTCCCCGGGTGTGTTCT
>JBBREW010000170.1:0-6329 GCA_038225335.1 Rhodobacterales bacterium | reverse complement strand
GTGGGGGGCAGCGGGGCCAGAGCCTGCAAGGCGGGGGTCGCTTCCTTTGCCATGGTGCAGCGTTCGACCTGCATTTCCGTCAGGACGGCCGCCAGAACCGGGGCAAAGCCGGGCAGGCCGTGGGTCACGGCCAGATCGATGCAGGGCACGCCCGGCGGTACCGGCAGGCCCGCATCGCCAATCACCAACAGATCGCCATGCCCCAGCGACGCCACAAGGCGCGACAGGTCAGCATGCAGGATGCCAGCCATTTTCATAACGCGGTTTCCAGAAACTGCTGGACGGCCACCTGCACCGCGCGGGGCTGATCGGCGTGCAGCCAATGGCCCGCATCCGGCACGGTCTGAATCGTGGCCTCGGGGAACAGGCCCGTGATCACCGGGGTGGCACTGTCCTGCACATAGGCCGAATTGGCCCCGCGCAGGAACAGGGTGGGTCCGCCGAACGACCCGGTCACATCGGGCCAGCCCACGATGGCCTCCATGCAGCGGTCCAGCACATCAAGGTTCAGGGTCCAGCGTTTTTGTTGCAGATCAAGGCTTTGCAACAGGAAAGTCGCTGTGGCGGCGTCGATGTCCATCTGCGCCTGTGCGTCGCGCCGGGATGTGATGGATGACAGATCAACCCCCTGCATCGCGGCCAGCGGTCCGGTCTGGCTGTGGTCATAGGCGACGGGGGCGATATCGGCCACGATCAGACGCCGGACCAGATCGGGGCGCGTCAGGGCCAGCACCATCGCGGCCTTGCCCCCCATCGAGTGTCCCAGCACATCCATCGGTGCGCCGTGATCTTCGATCACCGCCGCCAGATCGGCGGCCATGTCGGGATAGGTATGACTGTCGTGCCACGGGCTGTCGCCGTGATTGCGCTGATCCACGGCCACGACCTGCCGTGTGTCGGCCAGCCGCCGCGCGATTACACCCCAGTTGCGGCCTGATCCGAACAGGCCATGCACGATCAGCAGCGCGGGCTGGTCGGTGGCGGACCCGTGGATGATCGTATGCAGCATGTCACGTCCTTTGGCCGGTGTTGTGTCGCCGCAGACTAAACCATTGAGCCCGCGCTTGGCGAGAGGTAGGAGAAGTCATGCGTAGAACAGACCCCCTTGACGCGACCCCAAAGGCCATCGCCGCGCTGCGGTCCCTGCTGTCCGGTCGCCTGCACATCACGGGTGCCAGTCTGGCGGATCAGACGGCGCGGATCGGGCGTCGCCTGCCGCGCCGGATCAAGGGCGATCTGGCCGTGGTGGCACGGGCCGAACTGATGGGGCAGAACCCCCGCCTGCGCCACCAGATCGACCACAAGGCCGTGGCGCGGGCGTCGCGCAATGCGACCCTGCACCTGAAGACGATCGACCCACAGGCCGAACGCACCACCCGCATCCTGCGCGCGCTGGCCAAGGTGGCCTTTGTGGTGCTGGCGGTCTTTGTCGCGGTGGTCTGGTATCTGCGGTCACAAGGCCGGATCTGACCCGCAACTGTCCGGTCACGACCGGCGACCCGCCTGCACCATGACAAAAGCCGCCGCGGATGCGACGGCTTTTGTGCAGTGCTGTCAGGCCGGGGTTACAGACCCGGATAGATCGGGAACTGGTCGCACATCGCCTCGACCTCGGCGCGGACGCGCGCCTCGACCTCTGCGTTGCCGTCTTCGCCATTGGCGGCCAGACCGTCCACAACCTCGCCGATCCAGCGACCGATCTGGCGGAATTCGGTTTCCGTGAACCCGCGCGTCGTGCCTGCGGGCGATCCCAGACGCACACCGGATGTGATCGTGGGCTTTTCGGTGTCAAAGGGGATGCCGTTCTTGTTGCAGGTGATGTGGGCGCGGCCCAGCGCCTTTTCCGTGGCATTGCCCTTGACGCCCTTGGGGCGCAGATCGACCAGCATCAGATGCGTGTCGGTGCCGCCGGTCACGATGTCCAGACCACCCTTCATCAACTCGTCTGCCAGCGCTTGTGCGTTCAGCACGACCTGCCGCTGGTAATCCTTGAATTCCGGCCGCAGCGCCTCGCCGAAGGCGACGGCCTTGGCGGCAATCACATGCATCAGCGGACCACCCTGGATCCCCGGGAAAATCGCAGAGTTGATCTTTTTCGCGATGCTTTCGTCGTTGGTCAGGATCATGCCGCCGCGGGGGCCGCGCAGCGTCTTGTGGGTTGTGGTGGTGGCCACATGGGCGTGGGGGAAGGGCGATGGATACAGCCCCGCCGCTACAAGCCCCGCGAAATGCGCCATGTCCACCAGCAGATAGGCGCCGACGCTGTCCGCAATCTGGCGCATCCGGGCAAAGTCGATGATGCGCGGGATGGCGGACCCCCCGGCGATGATCATCTTGGGCTGATGTTCCGCGGCTAGGTCGGCCACCTGATCGTAATCCAATTCCAGATCCTGCGCACGCACACCGTATTGCACGGCGTTGAACCACTTGCCCGACTGGTTCGGCTTTGCCCCGTGGGTCAGGTGGCCGCCCGCGTCCAGCGACATGCCCAGAATGGTGTCGCCGGGGGCCAGCAGGGCAGTAAACACGCCTTGGTTCGCCTGCGACCCAGAGTTGGGCTGCACATTGGCAAAGTCACAGCCGAACAGCTGCTTTGCGCGGTCAATCGCCAGATTCTCTGCCACATCAACGTGTTCGCAGCCGCCATAATAGCGACGCCCCGGGTATCCTTCGGCGTATTTGTTGGTCATAACACCGCCCTGCGCCTCCATCACGGCGGCAGAGACGATGTTTTCGGACGCGATCAGCTCGATCTCTTTGCGCTGGCGGCCCAGTTCGGCGGTCATGGCGGCGGCGATGTCGGGATCGCGGGCAGCAAGACTGTCAGTGAAAAAACCGTCGTCGCGGGTGGGAGCATTCATGGCGTGTCCTTCCAGTCGGAGATGCGGATGTTGGCGCCCTTCTACGCCAAACGCCGCCCGGTCAAAAGCGGCAAAACGACACTGCATGTCGCAGGCGCGGTGCGCGGTGTGGCGCAGGTTGCCGATGGCGTGCTTGCGTTTCGGATGGGAACCATGGACAAACCGAAGGACACGCCGCGACTGGCCGGTCGGCGTGACACGCCTTGCAGGAATGTCCCATGCCCGAACTGCGATACAGCACGTCATGCCCAAACTGAGGATCGCCTTTCTGGCCAGTCACGCCCCCATCGCGCAAGAGGCCCTGTCCCATCTGGCGGACCGCCATGGCAACGCGGCGCTGACCGATGCGCAATTTATCGTGGCGCTGGGTGGCGATGGTTTCATGTTGCAGACCCTGCACGCGACCGAACGGCTGGACGCGCCGGTGTACGGCATGAACCGGGGCACCGTCGGATTTCTGATGAACGCCTATGACGGCGACAATCTGGTCCGCCGTCTGCAAGAGGCAGAAGAAGAAATCATCAACCCCCTGAGCATGACAGCACTGGCGGCTGACGGGTCGATGCACACGGCGTTGGCCATCAACGAGGTGTCCTTGCTCCGGGCCGGGCCGCAGGCGGCCAAGTTGCGCATCACCGTCGACGGGACGCTGCGGATGCCGGAGCTGGTTTGCGACGGGGCCCTTGTGTCCACGCCGGCCGGGTCCACGGCCTATAACTATTCTGCCCACGGCCCGATTCTGCCGATCGGGTCGGATGTGCTGGCCCTGACGGCGATGGCCGCGTTTCGGCCCCGGCGCTGGCGCGGTGCCTTGTTGCCGAAAAAGGCCGTCGTGCGCATCGATGTGCTGAACCCTGAAAAGCGCCCCGTCATGGCCGATGCCGATGGCAAGGCGGTGCGCGATGTCGTCAGCGTCGAAATCCGGTCCGACCCCAGCGTGCGTCACCGCATCCTGTTCGATCCCGGTCACGGATTGGAAGAGCGTCTGTTTCAGGAACAGTTCGCCTGAAATACCGCACGCCTGTCGGGAACCAAATCAGGCTCCGCGTGTTTCTCAGATGCAAGGGGATGCTGGCAACGACTGCCGTAACACCCCGCAATCAAGGAGTTTTACCATGGGCGAACTGACAGACAAAGCAAAGGCCGCTGGCAACAAAGCCGCTGGTTCCGTCAAAGAAGGCGTCGGCAAGATGACTGACAACGAGCGTCTGGAAGCAGAGGGCAAAGCCCAGCAGACCAAAGGCGATGTGCAGCACGCCACCGGTTCTGTCAAAGGTGCCCTTGGCAACGACATCTGATCGGCGTCTTCCCAGATATGCCAATCAGGCCCCATCGGTTGAACCGGTGGGGCTTTTGCGTTTTCGTGGGGTGGGATGCTGACTGATCGCAGGATCTTTGCATGACAGGCGGTCCGTGCAGTGCAGACGGGCCTTGGTCAGGATAATACGGTCAAATTCGCCCAAAGACGGTGGTGGTGCGGGTGGGGACCGGGTTATCACCCTGTGGGGGCCCGCGTGACCGGACCCTGACACGAAAAGGATGCCGATGCTGTCGCTACTGCTGCCCTATCTGCCCTCGGCGGCCGTATTCAGCGATGCCGCCGTTTTCGTGGCGGTCTGTGCGGCCTTGCACGCGCTGGTCCTTGCCACTGTGACCATACCGGGGGCGGTCGTGCTGATGGCCGCAGGACTGCTTGCGGTGTTCAGCGATCTGCGTCTGGCGGATCTGGTCTGGGCGGGTGCGGCGGGCAACCTGATGGGTGGGCAGATCAGCTTTTTCCTTGGTCGTCTGGCCCGCCGTGGCGGTCTGGATGAAAGCCGGTGGGGCGGGGCAGGGCCGCTGCACGGGTCTCGGCGCATCCTGCAAGACCGGGGTGGTCTGGGCGTTCTTGTCGGGCGGTTGCCGGGGCCCATGGCCGGTTTCGTGCCGTTTGCGGCCGGGCTGGCCGATATGGCGCAGGGGCGTTTCATCGGCTGGAACCTTGCCGGGGCGATTTTCTATGCTGCGGTCTATGTTCTGGCGGGGGCTGCACTGGCCTTTGTTGTGGTCGCGGTGGGTGCGGGCGTGCCGCCTGTCATCGTTGTCAGTCTTGCGGCAATGCTGGCACTGGTCGCCGTGGCGATCCGCGTCTGGCGCACCAGGCGCGCCATGGCCCTGCTGCGCGCCATTCTGGTCAGCGTGGTCCACGGCATCGCCCTGCATCCATGGGCGCAACCCCTGTTGACCCGCTATGCAAGGCAGATCGCATGGCTGCGCCGCAAGGTGCTGCGCGTGACGGCGCAAAATGCGGCCTTTGCGGCGCTGGCGGTGCTGCTGTTCTATGTGGGGGTGGCCTATGCGGAATCCGTCACGGGGTTTCTGTCGGAACCAAGGGTCGCCGCTGCCGATACGCATCTGGCCAATCTGTTCTATGCGCTGCGCGATGATCGGGTGATCGCCGTTCTGGGCTGGATCACGCAGATGGGGGGGCCGGATGGCGTGCTGCCCTTGCTCGCGGGGGCGACGCTGGCCTTGCTGGTCCTGCGCCGATTTGATCTGCTCTCGGGTCTGTGGATCGCCGCCATCGGCAATCAGATCACGGTCACAGTGCTGAAAGGCTTCTTCGCGCGTCCCCGGTCCGATCTGGGGTATTATGTCGAAACCTCTGGCAGTTTTCCCAGTGGCCATGCGGCGGCATCGGTAGCGGTGATCGGGATGCTGTTTTATCTGGCCTGGCGTCTGCGTCTGCTGCGCGCTGTCGTTGCCTTGATCGCGGCGGTTCTGGTCGCGGCGGTGATGGGGATCAGCCGCATCTATCTTGTGGTGCATTACGTGTCGGATGTCCTAAACGGCTACCTGGTCGGGGCGTTGTGGTTCATTCTGGGCGTGGCATGGTGTGAATGGCAGCGCGGCCCAAGGCAATCATTAGCCACGGCACGGCGGCGGATTGCGGGCGGTGTCATGATCGCGGCGGTCGTGCTTGCCATGACACTGGCCGCGTGGCGCAGTCCGGCACAGACCCTTGCCGCGGACCAGATGGCCCGCACCCTGTCCGATCTGTCCGACGTCGCGGTCGGGGCAGATTGGCCTGCGGTGACCCAGACCCTGACGGGCCGCGATCTGCAACCGGTAAACCTTGTGGCGGTGGCAGCGGGTCCGGACCAGTTGACAGCGGCCCTTGCGGCGGTGGGCTGGCAGGCGGTGCCGCGCCCCGGTGCGGGGTTACTGCTGGACGCGATGTTCGACCACTGGGCAGGCAACCCTGTGCTACAGCCTTTGGTGATCCCAACATTCTGGAACAACCGGCCAAGCACCCTTGGCTTTGCCCTGCCGCAGGCTGCGGGTGAGCCGCCGCTGCATCTGCGGTTCTGGGACAGTCTGGCGCGGACCCCGCAGGGCGGGCGCGTATTCGTGGGGGCCTTGGTCGCGGAACACCCGCTGACCCCGATCATGCCGGACGTGGTTGCAGTGAACGCACGCCCGGCCCTG
>JBBREW010000169.1:0-6331 GCA_038225335.1 Rhodobacterales bacterium | reverse complement strand
AGCGCACCACGATGATCGTGTCGGTGGTGAATTCACCGGCCTTGAACGCCGTCTTGACGCTGTCCTGATCATGGAACACGCGGACGGGTGCTTCGACGATGTGGCGTTCCTCGGCCACGGCAGAGGTTTTCATCACGCCACGTCCCAGATTGCCGGACAACTGCTGCAAACCGCCGTGGTGCAGGAACGGATCGGCGGCGGGGCGCAGGATCTTGGTGTTGAGGCTGGTCCCTGCGCCCTTGGTATAGGTCACCCGGTCGCCGTCCAGTTGCGGTTCCTGCGTGTAAAGGTTCAGCCCGTCACCCGCCACGGTTTTCACATCGTCGTGCAGCAGGCCTGCATTCAGCAATTCGCCGATCATGTAACCCAGACCACCCGCGGCATGGAAATGGTTCACATCGGCGAGGCCGTTGGGATAGACTTTTGCCATCAGCGGTGTGGCGGCGCTGATATCGGCAAAATCCTGCAGATCAAGGATCACGCCGGCGGCCCGCGCCATCGCCGGCAGGTGGATGACAAGGTTCGTGGACCCGCCTGTTGCCATCAGCCCGACCAGACCGTTCACAAAGGCACGTTCATCCAGAATATCGCTGACCGGGGTATAGGCATTGCCGAGGGCCGTGATCTGGGCCGCCCGTTCGGTGCCCGCAACGGTCAAGGCATCGCGCAGCGGCGTGCCCGGATTGACAAAGGACGCACCGGGCAGGTGCAGGCCCATGAATTCCATCAGCATCTGGTTGCTGTTGGCTGTGCCATAGAAGGTGCAGGTGCCCGGCCCGTGATAGGATGCCATTTCGGCGGCCATCAGCTCTGCCCGGCCGACTTCGCCGGTGGCGAATTGCTGGCGCACGCGGGACTTTTCGTCGTTGGGCAGGCCGCTGGTCATCGGTCCGGCAGGCAGGAAGATGGACGGGATATAACCGAATGTCGCCGCCGCCATGACCAGTCCCGGCACGATCTTGTCGCAGACGCCAAGATAGATCGCCGCGTCAAAGGTGTTGTGCGACAGGCCCACGGCGGCTGACAGGGCGATCACGTCGCGGCTGAACAGCGACAGTTCCATGCCGGTCTGCCCTTGGGTCACGCCGTCGCACATGGCGGGCACACCGCCCGCCACCTGAGCGGTGGCACCGGCCGCGATGGCGGCCCGTTTGATAAGGGCGGGATAATCCTCGAACGGTTGATGCGCCGACAGCATGTCGTTGTAGGCGGTGATGATGCCGAGATTGGGGGCCTTGTCAGCCACCAGCGCGTCCTTTTGCCCGCCCATCGCGGCATAGGCGTGGGCCTGATTGCCGCAGGTCAGGTGGGACCGGCGCGGGCCCACGGCCGCTGCGGCTGCCATCGTGTCCAGATAGCGGCGGCGCGGACCTTCGGAACGGGCAACGATGCGGTCGGTGACGGCTGCGATCACGGGATGAAGGGCCATTGCGGTTCTCTTTGGCTGGGGTGTTTGATCGACCCTATCACGTTCGGTTAGCGCTAACAACGGATACCGGATGGCTGACAAGGCTGCCTCTGCGGTGCTGTGCCGTGAAAATGCGCGATGGGGATCACGTTTCAGCCGCAATCAACTGGTTAACACGATGCCAAGGTTTCTTGCGAAAAGCGAAACCGGTGCAGCGGGCAGCGATCCGCACAGGAGGCAGGAATGATGATGATCCGATTGATTGCAGGGCTGTGTCTGGCGCTTGGCCTGTCGGCCTGCGGCGACGCCGGTCTGGCCACGCGGAACGCGCCATTGCCCACGCTGGGGATGGGTGTCGATGCACCGCAGGCGGTGACCCGCAATTACCGCGTGACGGGCATGGCATTTCAGGCCCCCAGCACCATCAAGATTTCCGAAGGCGGCGGGTATTACCCCTTCTCTGACGTCGTGTGGCGGGGCGATCCAAAGGGCGACCGCATCGCGCAGATCGCCGCCATCTTTCAGACCGCCGTCGACCGCGGCACCGCCGACATGACAGGCGCGCGACCTGTCACGCTCGACATCGGGCTGCTGCGCTTTCACGGGGTTACGGAACGCACCCGGTTTTCCGTGGGTGGGGTCTATAACGTGGTCTTCATGCTGACCGTGCGCGATGCGGCCTCTGGTGCCGTGATCGAACCTGCGCGCAAGATCGTGGCCAATCTGTCCGCGCCGGGGGGCACAGCGGCCATCATGGCCGAACAGGCCGGGCAGACTGAAAAGGTCCGTGTCACCGATTATCTGACCTATGTGCTGCGCGACGAGCTGACAGGTACGGTGCAGACCGCAGCCTTGTAATCCGGGCGGTCCGGCGGTCGCGCTGCGGGTCCTACGCCGGCACTGGCGCAGGCGGGGTATGCGGGGTAAGACGTGCGTCATGAACATGCCCCCTTATCCCACCGTCCGCCTGATGCCCAAAGGCGATGCCCGTGCCATCCGCCACGGCTATCCTTGGGTTTATGCCAATGAACTGGTCACCGACCGCCGCACCAAGGGTCTGACCCCCGGCGCGCTTGCGGTGCTGGAGGATGCCAACCGCGTCCCCCTTGGCCTTGTGACCGTGAACCCTTTGTCAAAGATCGTGTGCCGGATGATTGACCGCGATCCGGACGCGGTGATCGACACTGGCTGGTTTGCAGCCAAACTGACCCGCGCGCTGGCGCACCGGGCGCGGCTTTATGATCAGCCTTTCTACCGGCTGGTCCATGCAGAGGCGGACGGCCTGCCGGGTGTTGTCATCGACCGTTTTGGCGATGTGGCTGTGATCCAGCCCAACGCTGCCTGGGCAGATGTGCTGATTGGACCGCTGACCGATGCCCTGGTGCAGGTGACGGGTGTGACCACCGTGATCCTGAATGCGGCGGGCCGCGCGCGCAGTCTGGAAGGGCTGGATGACCGTATGGCCGTGCTGCACGGCACAGCCCCCGATGCGCCGATCGCCGTGCCGATGAACGGGGCCATCTATATGGCCGACGTCATGGGCGGCCAGAAGACCGGGTTGTTTTTCGACCAGCGGCCCAATCACGCTTTTGCAGCCAGTCTGGCGCGGGGCGCGCGTGTGCTGGACATGTTCAGCCATGTGGGTGGCTTTGGTCTGGCGAGCCTTGCTGCGGGTGCCGCGTCGGTGCTGGCGGTGGACGGGTCCGAACCGGCCCTGACGCTGGCGGCGCAGGGTGCTGCGGCCATGGGCGTCACCGACCGTTTCGTGACCCGCAAGGGCGATGCTTTTGACGTGCTGGACACGCTGGCCGCCGATGGCGCGACATTCGATCTGGTGGTCTGCGATCCACCTGCCTTTGCCCCCGGCAAGGCATCGCTGGAGGCCGGATTGCGGGCCTATGAACGGGTGGCGCGTCTGGCCGCCGGGCTGGTGGCGGAAGATGGCTATCTGATGCTGTGTTCGTGCAGTCATGCGGCCGATCTGACGCGGTTCCGCAATGCATCCGCGCGCGGCATCGGTCGGGCAGGGCGGCGCAGTCAGGTGATCCAGACCGGGTTTGCCGGGCCTGACCATCCCTTGTTGCCGCATCTGGCCGAAAGCGGCTACCTCAAGGTGGTGACATTCCGGCTATGACGCTGCGCGGGTGAAGGTGCTGCTGGATGCCTGCGTGCTTTATCCCACGGTCATGCGGGAAATGCTGACGGGATGTGCGGCTGCGGGGTTGTTCCAGCCGTGCTGGTCGCCCCGCGTGCTGGAAGAATGGGCCCGCGCCACACGCAAGCTGGGCCCGGAGGCCGAAGTGTTCGCGCGCGGTGAAATTGCCGTTCTGACAACCCAGTTTCCCCACGCCAGCGTCACGCCGGATGATGGATTGCTGCGGCGTCTGTGGTTGCCCGACGCGGACGATATCCATGTGCTGGCGGCTGCCGTCACCGGGCATTGCGATGTCATCGTGACGTTGAACGCCAAGGATTTTCCCGCCAATCTGCTGGCCGATGAAGGCGTATCCCGCGCCGATCCCGACGGGTTCATGCTGGGACTGCACGACACCGCACCCGCGGTCGTGGCCGGGATCGGTCAGGCTGTTCTGGCGGTGGCGAACCGGCTGTCACCCGAACCCTGGACAATCCGCGCCTTGATGAAAAAGGCGCGGATGCCCCGTCTGGGAAAGCGGTTGATGGCGGACAATGGCTGACCCGCGCAGGCCGCGCGTTCAACGAGGGGGCGTATCGCCCCATTTTTCTGCGTTGACCTCGATCGCGCGGATGCGCAACGCGGTTTTCGGATGGCTCAGCATCCACGCGGGCGCTGTGCCGCCCTTGGCCCCGGTCAGGCGTTCCAGCTTTTCAAACAGCGACCGCTGCGGTGCGGTGCCGATGCCGGCCTTGACCAACAGGGCGCTGGCATAGGCGTCGGCCTCGAACTCGTCCGCGCGGGACAGTCGCGCGGCCAGCAGGGCCATCAAGCCATTGCCGATCCAGCCACCGATGCCCGGCAGCATCCGGTTCAGCACCATAGCGATGGCAGTTCGCATGGCGTTCTGCGCTGCGAAATCCGTCATGCGGCGACGCGAATGACCCAGCGCCACATGCCCCAGTTCATGCGCGATCACGCTTGCCAGTTCTTCTGCGGTGACATCCCCGGCGCGGTAGCGGTCAAAGAACCCCCGCGTGATGAAGATGCGCCCGTCAGGTGCGGCCAGCCCGTTCACCATCGCCACTTCATAGATATGGACCTTGATCCGGTCGATCTGCAGGGCCTTGGCCATGCGGTCGGTCAGGGCGCGCAGGCGCGGATCAGCCAGTTCCGTCGACGCGGAATCAAGCTCTCGGCGCGTGCGCCACGCCGAAAAATGATACATCGCCAGCCCGTACAGGACCGCAATCAAAAGGGGGGTCAGCTTCAGCATGGTCTATATATGGGTGGACGATGTGGAAAATACCACAGTCCATAGGGTGCTTGTCTGCGACCTTTGGTCTTTAGTGGAACTTTAACCAGTGATGAGTAGTCTGTATAACAGGTGGCAAAAGGACAGTGATGATGACAAAGACAACGCCAACGCGACCGACCATTCCTGTGGCGGCATTGCGGCGTCTGTTCGATGCACCCGCTGACATGCCCGATCGCCTTGCCAATCTGATGCAGGCCTTGGCCCGTCAGGAAGATGACTTGCGGCGCGGAAATGCCTCGGTGCCAGACCCTGCGACAATGAACGACGCATCGCACACCACGACCCGCTGATCCCGCAGGCCCGGGGCGATGGGGCCGTCGTCGTCTAAATCAGCCTCGACGGCAGCTTTGCCAGCGATCTGACCCCTCAGGTCAACACTTTCATCGCGGCGGCAATGCCTGCAAGTGTCATCGGCTGCATGCGTCCCGGACCAAAGACGGACTGGATCATCCGGATCGACTGGGTATGATCCCACATGCGATCCGGCAAGGGATTGATCCAGACATGCGACGGCCACTGATCCCGCGCCCGCGCCAGCCAGACTGCACCTGATTCCGCATTCCAATGCTCGTTCGCACCACCCGGTGACGCGACCTCGTAAGGGGACATGCTGGCATCGCCCACAAAAATGCATTTGTAATCGGACCCATAGCGACGCAGCACATCCCATGTGGGCGTCTGTTCGGTCCAGCGGCGGCGATTGTCCTGCCAGACGCCTTCATAAAGGCAGTTATGGAAATAGAAATGCGCCATATGCTTGAATTCGGCGCGGGCGGAGCTGAACAGATCCTCGACCACCTTGACATGGGCATCCATGCTGCCGCCGACATCCAGAAACAACAGAACCTTGACCGCGTTGCGCCGTTCGGGACGGGTCTGCACATCCAGATAGCCATGCTCTGCCGTCTTGCGGATGGTCCCATCCAGATCAAGTTCCTGCGCCGCCCCGTCCCGTGCCCATTTGCGCAGCCGTTTCAGCGCCACCTTGATCGTGCGTGTGCCCAGTTCCGCCCGGTCATCCAGATCGCGGAAGTTGCGCTGGTCCCAGACCTTGACCGCGCGTTGATGCCTGCTTTCGGTCTGGCCGATCCGCACGCCTTCGGGGTTGTAACCATAGGCCCCGAATGGCGAGGTGCCCGCCGTGCCGATCCATTTGTTCCCGCCCTGATGGCGGCCCGCCTGTTCGGCAAGGCGTTGTTTCAACCGCTCCATCAGCGCATCAAAGCCGCCGGTGGCTGCAATTTCTGCCTTTTCGGCGTCGGTCAGGTGCTTTTCCGCCAGCTTTTCCAGCCAACCGGGGGGCAGATCGACCGCCTCCAGCACCTGCGCGTCCGTGATCTGCGCGATCCCCTGAAAACTGGCGGCAAAGGCGCGGTCATATCTGTCGATATGCCGTTCGTCCTTGACCATGATCGTGCGGCCCAGATGGTAAAAGCCGTCGATGTCATACATCGCCAGCCCGGCCTGAAGC
>JBBREW010000168.1:0-6351 GCA_038225335.1 Rhodobacterales bacterium | reverse complement strand
CCCTATCAGGCCATCGTGGACCGTCCACGCCTGATCCTGCCCGATCAAAAGCGGCTGGCCGTCTGGGTCATCCTGAACGTCGAGGAATGGGGGATCGAACGCCCGATGCCCCGCACCGTCCTGCCACCGCCGATGGGCCAGCCACTGCTGCCCGATGTGCCGAACTGGTCGTGGCATGAATACGGGATGCGCAGCGGGTTCTGGCGGCAGCATCAGGCGCTGGTATCGCGCAATATCCCCGTGACGCTGGCGATCAACGGCAACGTCTGCAACAGCTATCCCCGTGTCGCGGGGGCGGGCCTTGACGCCGGGTGGGAATTCATGGGCCACGGTCATGTCCAGGGCCCGATGCACCGGCTGGACGACCAGCGCGGCGCGATCCATGCCGCCATGGACAGCATAGAGGCATTCACCGGCACCCGCCCCCGGTCATGGGAAAGCCCCGGCCTGACCGAAACCGACGCCACGCTTGATCTGTTGCGCGAAGCTGGCATCGAATATGTCGCGGACTGGGTGCTGGACGATCTGCCGCAGGCCACTGCCACCCCGTTCGGCACCATCACGACCGTGCCTTACACGGTCGAAACCAACGATATCACCGTCTATGCGCTGCAAGGGCATCGGTCGGATGAATTCCTGACCCGCGGCACCGACCAGTTTGATCGCCTCTATGCCGAAGGCGCGGACAATGCCCGCGTCATGGCAATCTCGATTCATCCTTACATCACCGGGGTCCCGCACCGGATCCGGTATCTGGAGGCGCTGCTGGATTACATCGGCGGCCATGACGGCGTGGCCTGGATGACCGCAAGCGGGATTGGCGACTGGTATACCGCGCAAATGGCCGATCAACAGGGTTGATTAACCGCCCCCGTCTGTTATTTATCGACCTATAAATAGTAGACGGGGACAGCGATGGCACGACATGCGATCATCAGTGGCGGTTCCATCGGCGGCCTGTTTGCCGCCACCGCCTTGCTGAAGGCGGGCTGGACCGTCGATGTCTATGAACGGACCGATGTGGAACTGGCGGGACGGGGTGCCGGTATCGTCACCCACGACACGCTGATCGACGCCTTGCGTCAGGTCGGCGCGGACCTGTCCGATCTGGGCGTGCAGGTGCAGGACCGGGTTGCCTTTGACAAGTCCGGCGGGCGTGTCGCCACCCTGCCCTATCCCCAGATCGTCACATCATGGGATCGCATCCACCAGATCCTGCGCCGCCTGATCCCGCAGGGCCATTACCATCTGGGCCGCTATATCAACGGCTACCATCAGGACGCTACGGGGGTCACCGCCCGTTTTCCCGACGGTGCGACCGCGCGGGCCGATCTGCTGGTCGGCGCGGACGGATTCCGGTCTGCCGTGCGGGCACAGATGCTGCCGCAGGTCGTGCCGCAATATGCGGGCTATGTCGTATGGCGCGCACTGGCACAGGAACGGGATCTACCCGCCGATATTCACGACCGCATCTTTGCGCACTTTGCCTTTTTTGCGCCCAGCGGGACGCAGATCATCGGCTATCCCATTGCCGGGCGGGACAACGACCTGCGCCCCGGCCACCGCCGTTACAACTTTGTCTGGTATGCGCCCGCCCCGACGGACACCCTGCGCGACATGCTGACCGATGCAAAGGGGCAGTATCACGCCATTTCGATCCCGCCGCCGCTGGTGCGTGACGCGGTGCTGGCAGAGATGCAGACAACCGCCCGCCGCATCCTGCCGGATGATTTCGTGGCGCTTCTGGATCAGTCGGAACGGCCCTTCTTCACACCGATCTATGATCATCATTCGCCCGTGATGCATGATGGGCGCGTTGTTCTTGTGGGGGATGCGGCCTGCGTGGCACGCCCCCATGTCGGCATGGGGGTGACCAAGGCGGCAGAGGATGCGCTGGCCCTTGCTGCCTGCGCGGACGGCGACCTTGCCGCCTATTCCGCCACACGCGTCCCCGCGTCCCACCGCGCCCATATGCGGGCGCGGCAACTAGGGGCATGGATTTTCGACCCCGACCCCGCCAATGCCGATGGCGCGCATAATGCCCAGCTTGCGGACATCATGCGGTTGACCGCCGTAACGGTGGATTAGTCGCGGAACAGCGCGTCCACACCGCCCGCAACCGCAGGCAGCGCAGGCCCGTCACCGTCCGGCACGTCAAAGGTGTTGATGGTCATAGAAATCAGCGTGTAATAGCCGCAGATCCCGACCAGATCCACACAGGCCTGCTGCCCCAGCACGGCCAGCGCCCGGTCATAGGTGGTATCAGTAACGCGGCGGTCCCGGTGCAGTTCTACGGCAAAATCGAACACGGCCTGCAGGGCATCATCAGCGCCACGCACAATGCGCCCCTCGCCAATGGCGGTCACCACATCCTGCGGCACCCCGTTGGCCAGCGCGATGGGCACGTGATGCGACCATTCGAACCCGGACGCCCAGACTCGTGCGGTCACCAGAATGGCCAGTTCCGACAGGTCCTGCGGCAACACGGAATCGTAGCGGGCATATTGCCCCAGCGCCTGTGCTGTCTGGGCCAGACCCGGGCTTTGCAGCCAGACCCGCAGGGGGCCGACCACCGTGCCACGCGGACCACTGACAATGGCATCAAAGGCGCGGCGCTGCGCGGGGGTCAGCTGCGCCTCGTCCAGATGCGGCAGGCGGGTCACAGCACCGCGGGCTTGTGCATCCCGCCCCGGTAAAACAGCAGGGCATCGCCTGCTGTCTGATCGAAATCCGCGATCTGTCCGACCACGATCACATGATCGCCGCCGTCGTGCACCGCATGCACATTGCAGGCGAAATGGGCGATGCCATCGCGCAGGCGCGGCGCGTCAACCACCGTGTCGCTTAGCGCGATCCCGTCGCATTTGTCCGCCTGCGGGCGCGCGAACTGCCACGCCGCATCCGCCATTTGCTGCGGCAGCACGTTCACCACAAAAGCCGCTCCCGGCACGAACAGCCGCGCACTGGCCTGCGCGCGGCCCAGCGAAAACAAACACAAGGCCGGATCAAGGCTGAGCGAGGTGAACGATCCCACCGTCACGCCGGTCGGTTTGCCGTCGGCATCCTTGATCGTCACGACGCAGACCCCGGTCGGCAGAACGCCAAAGGCGTCGCGCAAGGCGCGGGTGTCCATCACGGGGCGGTCCAGCATCATGTCTACTCCTGCTTTTGCGCCGGTGGCGCGGGTCTGCACATCAAATAGAGCACTGAAGCCATGTGACAAAATGATTGTTCTTCATATCCGGAATATGGTTTTACGAATAGCCATCTGCGCCCAGCCTGTTAGCATCGCAGGCGAACCCTTTGCCTTACAGGACGTCCGCCATGCCCCCTGCCCTGCCCTCTGTTGCCCTGATCCTGCTGGGCGGCACCATCACCATGACGCAGGACGCCAGCGGCGGCATTGCACCCACATTGACCGCAGAGGCGCTGTTGCAGGCGGTGCCGGGCCTGTCGGATGTGGCGCAGGTCACGCCACAGTCGCCGTTCCGCATCCCCGGCGCATCGCTGACCCTGCCGCATCTGGCGCAGGTCGTGCGCGACGCGCAGGCGGCGGTGGCGGGCGGTGCTGTCGGTGTCATCGTCGTGCAGGGGACCGACACGATCGAGGAAACCGCATTTGCCCTTGATTGCCTGTGGACCGGCCCTGCCCCCCTGATCGTGACGGGGGCGATGCGGGGGCCGCAGGCGGCGGGAGCGGATGGTCCTGCCAACCTGCTGGCCGCCGCCATCGCGGCAAGCAGCGCCGATCTGCGCGGAACCGGCGTAATCGTGGTGATGAATGACCAGATTCACACCGCGGCACAGGTGGCGAAATCCCATACCGGGCTGTGTTCCGCCTTCATCTCTCGCGGGGGGGGGCCGATGGGAGAGGTGTTCGAGGGCCGCGTTCATCGCCTGTCCCACGCGCCGCGCCGTGCCCGCGCCCTGCCCTTGCCCGGCGATACCGTGCCCGCCGTCGCCCTGTTCAAACCGGGCCTTGGCGAAGACGCGCGTCTGCTGCCAGCCCTGCACGCCCTTGGGTATCGAGGCGTGGTGATAGAGGCGATGGGCGCAGGGCATGTGGCCGAAATCCTGTCGGACCCGGCCTCCGATCTGGCGCGGCAGATGCCCGTCATCCTGTGCAGCCGCACCGGCGATGGGCCTGTGTTCCAGCGCACCTATGGCTTCAAAGGGTCCGAAATCGACCTGATCGCCAAGGGTCTGATCCCGGCGGGTCGCCTGCCCGCGATCAAGGCGCGTCTGCTGCTGCAGCTGTTGCTGGCCGCGGGCACCGCCCGGGCAGGAATCGCCGCGGCCTTTGATCACGTTTGATCCGGCATCCGCCTAGACCTCAGACCAGCAGGGTCGCTTCTGGCAGGGCGGCGGCCTTGCTGTCAAAGGTATAACAGGTGGTGGCCCCTGCCCCCTGCCCCGCCAGCACGATCATCAGATCGGCGAACCCCGGCCCGCCGTGACGGTAGCGTGACATGGCCAGCCCGACCCGGTCCGCCTGTTCCACGACCAGCTCGGCCGCCTCCAGCACCGCGTCCATGGCCTGCGCGATGGTGGCGCGGTCAAAGCCATAGGCGCGTTCCAGCACCCAGACCGTTTCGATCACCACCTCGCGGGCGACAAAGGCCGGGTTGTCGGGGGTCAGCGTTGCGATCAGCCGGGATGCCAGCGCCGCCTGCGCGGGATCGTCCTGCGTCAGAAACCGGACCAGAACATTGGTGTCTATGGCAATCATGGAACTGCGATCTTAATTGTCGTGCGCGCCGCGCGCGGCAATGGCCTCTTCCATCGCGTCCAGACTGACGGGCGCGCGATCAACCCGGTGCAGCAACCCTGCCAGACTTGTCACCGGCCGCGACCGCATCAGGCGCACTTCTCCACCATCAAGGATCAGATACCGGAGCTTGTCACCAGCCTGTAACGCCAGCGCCTGCCGCACATCGCGCGGCAGGGTGGTCTGACCTTTTGTTGTGATCGTCGATTCTTGCATGACGGCTTTCCGGGTGGCAATGCGTTTTACAGACTTACATTACCAAACGGCGAGACGCATTACAATATGGGAAAAGCCCGTCCCGATTCACAGGGCGGGCCATTTACCGCGCCTTACAGATCAGGCAGACCGGGCAGCACCTTGTCCAGCGTAGCGGGGAGATCGCGCACCCGCACCCCGGTCGCGTCATAAATCGCGTTGATGATGCAGGCACCGGCACCGCAAATCCCAAGCTCTCCGATGCCTTTAGCCTGCATCGGATTGGCCCAGGGATCGCGTTCTTCCAGAAAACTGACGGTCAGTTGCGGTACATCCGCGTTGACGGGAATGTGGTATTCGGCAAAATCGCGGTTCACCAGATGACCGTCGCGCGGATCAAAGATCTGTTCTTCGGTCAGCGCCATCCCGATGCCAAAGGTCATACCACCCAGACATTGCGACCGGGCGGTTTTCGCATTCAGGATACGCCCCGCGGCAAAGCTGCCGTGCATCCGCCGCACACGGGTTTCGCCAGTGACGCGGTTCACACCGACTTCGGCAAAAAACGCCCCATAGGTTGCCTGCCGCACCGCGTCAGATGTTTCGCCAGCCTCGATCACCCCGGTCGCAACCATGGCCGCATCGCCGACAATGGCGGTCAGCGGGGTCTGCTGATTGACCGCTGTGGCGGTGCCGTCCTTCAGCAACAGATCGCCTTCGTCGCATCCCAGCTTTGCCGCGATGTCCTGCCGCAGCTTCTCGCACGCCAGAAAGACAGAACTGCCCGCCGATGATGCACCCCATGACCCGCCCGACCCGGCAGAGGGCGGCAGATCGCTGTCGCCCAGACGTGTCGTGATCCGGTCCTGCGGCACACCCAGCATTTCACCCGCGATCTGCGCCAGAATGGCATATGTCCCGGTGCCGATGTCGGTCATGTCGGTTTCGATCAAGATGGTGCCGTCGGTGTTCAGGGTGACCCGTGCATGGCTTTCACCGATCGAATTGACGCGCACCGCCGACGCCATGCCGCAACCGATCAGCCAGTCACCGTCGCGTTGACCCTTGGGACGGTTGTCCCAACCAAACGCTTGCGCCCCATCGTCCAGTGCAGCGCCAAGCATGTTGCTGGAAAAATCGCGACCGTCGCTAGGGTCCACGTCCGGGATATTGCGCTTGCGCAGCACAACCGGGTCAATGCCCGCTGCCACGGCCAGTTCATCCATCGCGATTTCCAGCGCGGTGATGCCGACAGCTTCGCCCGGTGCGCGCACGGACCCGGCACAGGTCTGGTTCACCCGAACGATGGCTGCGCCGATCATCCGGTTTTCGCCGCGATACAGGAACGGCGTCGCCTGCGTGACGGGTTCGGAAAAATCCTCGTCCGG
>JBBREW010000167.1:0-6374 GCA_038225335.1 Rhodobacterales bacterium | reverse complement strand
GCCTATACCGCTGATGCCGATCAGACCCTGCCGCTGCCCGCCTATCAGACGGCGGGGGCTGCGGGGGCCGATGTCTGCGCCAATCTGGCGCTGGCGGACCGGGCCGCGGGGATCGTGTTGCAGCCCGGCGCGCGCGCGCTGGTGCCGACCGGGTTGCGCATGGCCATTCCGGCAGGGTTCGAAGTGCAGGTGCGGGCGCGGTCCGGGCTGGCCCTGCGGCACGGGCTGGCGCTGGTGAATGCGCCCGGCACCATCGACAGCGATTATCGCGGGCCGGTGGGGGTGCTGGTCATCAATCTGGGGGATGTGGCCGTGACCATCGCCCACGGCCTGCGCATCGCGCAACTGGTGGTGGCACCCGTTGTGCAGGCGGCGTTCCGTCCGGGTGATCCGGATGACACCCTGCGCGGTGCGGGCGGGTTCGGATCGACGGGTGTCCGGCCATGATCATGGTCGGTTTCATGATCGCCGTGATCTGGGGGATCGGTGCCGCGATGGGCGCACCTGTCCGGGCGCGGCGCATCATGGTGGGTCTGTTGCTGGGCGCAGTCATTCTGGTGCAGGTCGTGCTGCCCGACGGGCATCCGCTGCGTGCAGCCACGGGCGGGGACGTGCGGCTTTGGTTGCTGTTGCTGGGCTTCGGGGCCGTGATCTGGGGTTACCGCGCGCTGTTGCACCGGGTCCGGGCGCGGGCGGAACCGCCACAGGTTGCAGACCCGCCGTCGGCGGACGGGTTTTCGCAAGATGAACTGACCCGCTATGCCCGACACATCATGCTGCGCGAGATTGGCGGGCCGGGTCAGACGGCCCTGCGCCGGGCCCGTGTGCTGGTCATCGGGGCCGGGGGGCTGGGGTCGCCGGTTCTGCTGTATCTGGCGGCGGCGGGTGTCGGCACCCTTGGGGTGATCGACGACGACACGGTCGACGCCAGCAATCTGCAACGGCAGGTCCTGTTTACCGACGCGATGCGCGGTCTGCCAAAGGTGCAGGCGGCCGCACAGGCGATCGGTGATCTGAACCCCCATGTGACGGTCCGCCCCTATCACCGGCGGCTGACGCCAGAGATCGCGGCAGAGCTGATCGCCGCCTATGATCTGGTGCTGGATGGCAGCGACAATTTCGAGACGCGGCATCTGGTGAACCGGGTCTGCGTCGCCACAGGCGTGCCGCTGATCGCCGCCGCCCTGACCCAGTGGGAAGGGCAGATCAGCCTTTATGATCCCGCACAGGGGACGCCGTGTTTCGCCTGCGTCTTTCCGGTGACGCCGGACCCTGCGCTGGTGCCAAGCTGTGCCGAAGCAGGGGTCGCCGGACCGTTGCCCGGTGTGGTCGGATCGCTGATGGCGGTCGAGGCGGTCAAGGCCCTGACGGGTGCCGGACTGGGGTTGGGCGGGCGTTTGATGATCTATGATGCACTCTTTGCACAAACGCGCATCCTGCAGGTGCCCGTGGCTGCGGATTGTGCGGTCTGCGGCGGGCGGGGCTTGAAGGTGCAGGCGGGTCAGGCCAAGGTCTGATCGGTATCACCAGAGGGGACTGATCATGCGAATCCTTGCGACACTGACCGCGATTCTGGCGGCCACCACCACCATGGCCCAAACGGACCTGCCCGATCTGGGCGGTCAAGAGGTGACGGTCGTCACCGAGAACGCCTATCCGCCGTTGCAGTTCATGCAGGATGGTGCGGCGGTCGGCTGGGAATACGACGCGATGGCCGAGATTGCCACGCGCCTGAACATCGCCGTGACCTATGAGACCACAAGCTGGGATGCGATGATCCCGGCGGTGTCCGAAGGCCAGTTCGATCTGGGCATGACCGGGATCACGATCCGCGCGGACCGGGCCGAGGTAGTAGATTTCTCTGACCCCTATATGACGTCGGAAATGGTCATGCTGGTGCGCGGCGACGAGGACCGGTTCAGCGACGCGGCCGGTTTTGCCGCCGATCCCGACCTGCTGATGGCTGCCCAGCCCGGCACGACGCCGTTTTATGTGGGCGTCTATGACGTGCTGGATGGTGACGAGGCCAACCCCCGCATCACGCTGATGGAAACCTTTGGGGCCACGGTGCAGGCCCTGCGCGCAGGCGATGTCGATCTGGTGCTGACCGACGGGACCGCCGGGGCGGGATACGTCGCCGCCAGCGATGGCGGGCTGAAGATCGTGGGCGACCGTCTGGGCACCGAAGATTTCGGGTTCATCTTTCCCAAAGGCTCGGCACTTGTGGCACCGGTGAACGCGGCTATCGCCGCGATGGCGGCGGACGGCACGCTGGACGCCCTGAACACCAAGTGGTTCCTTGATTTCAAGATGGGCGAATAACCCCTTGTGAGGGCCACAGAGCCGCGCGATTTCCCATGGTGGCTGGTCGCGGTTGTCGTGATCGGGGTGCTGCTGTTCTGGCAGGTCCTGACCGACCCTGCGTCCAGCGTCGTGTTGACGACGCTGTCCGGCGGGGTGCGCACCACGATCATGGTGACGCTGATCAGCTATGCCATGGCCTGTGTGCTGGGGCTGACGCTCGCGCTTATGGCGGGATCGGGGTCCATCGTGCTGCGGCAGATCGCCCGGTTCTATGTCGAGGTGATGCGCGGCATCCCGATCATCGTGTTGCTGCTTTACGTGGCATTCGTGCTGGCACCTGCGCTTGTGGCGGGGTGGAATGCGCTGGGGCTGCCCACCGCGCGGACCCGCGATTTCCCCCTGTTGTGGCGGGCGATCATCGCGCTGTTTCTGGCCTATTCCGCGTTTCTGGCAGAGGTCTTTCGCGCCGGGTTGCAGGCGGTGGACGCAGGGCAGATCGAGGCGGGGCGCGCCTTGGGTCTGGGGCGGTGGCACCGGTTCCGGTTCATCGTCTGGCCGCAGGCGCTGCGCACGATCCTGCCGCCGCTGGGCAATGATTTCGTGGCGATGGTGAAGGATTCATCATTGGTCAGCGTGCTGGGCGTGGCGGATATCACGCAACTGGGCAAGGTTATCGCCGCAGGCAATTTCCGGTATTTCGAGACGTATAACGTGGTGGCTCTGGTCTATCTGACCATGACGATTTCACTGTCGCTGGTGTTGCGGCGCTTTGAACGGGGGCGGCGCTGACGGCGGGTGTCGCGCTGTGAGTATTTGAAAAAAAGCGAGGACAAGGACGGCTGCGGCGGTGCGGCGGTGGTGGTCCGGGCCACGGGCCGCTAGAGTTAAGACAAAGGAGATCTGCCATGACAAATCCGCTGCTGACCGACTGGACCACGCCGTTTGGGTTGCCGCCCTTTGATGCGATCACCGACGGTGATTTCGCACCCGCCGTCGATGCCGCACTGGCGCAGGCGCGGGACAATATCGCAGCCATCGCCGCCAACCCCGACACGCCCACATTCGACAATACGGTGGCCGCGCTGGAACTTGCAGAGGCGACGCTGGGGCGTGTGCTGGGGGTGTTCTACGGTGTGGCGGGCGCGGACAGCACCCCGGCACGCGAGGCGCTGCAACGGGATTTTTCCCCCTTGCTGAGCGCATTCGGGTCAGAGATCACAGAGAACGCGGCGCTTTTTGCGCGGATTGACGACCTTTGGGCACGGCGGGAGGCGCTGACGTTGTCTGCGGAACAGGCGCGTGTGCTGATGCTGACGCGGCGCGGGTTCGTCCGGCAGGGCGCGCAGTTGCGCGGTGATACGGCGGCGCGGTTGCGGGCGGTCAAATCGCGGCTGGCGGTGCTGGGAACGCAATTCACGCAGAACCTGCTGGCGGACGAGCGCGCCTGGGTCATGCCCTTGACCGAGGACGATCTGACGGGGCTGCCGGATTTCCTGCAGGACGCGGCGCGGGCGGCGGGCACGGCGGGGGGGCATGACGGCCCTGTTGTCACCCTGTCGCGGTCGCTGATCGTGCCGTTTCTGCAATTTTCGCCAGACCGGGATCTGCGGGCGCGGGCCTATGCCGCGTGGACGGCGCGCGGCATGACCGGCGGTGCGACGGACAACCGCGCCCTTGCCGCGGAAACGCTGGCGCTGCGCGCGGAACGGGCGCAGTTGCTGGGTTATGACAGCTTTGCCGCCTACAAGCTGGAGACAGAGATGGCGGGCACGCCCGATGCGGTGCGCGATCTGCTGATGCAGGTCTGGACACCCGCGCGGGCTGCGGCCACGGCGGACGCGGACAAGCTGACCGCCCTGTTGCACGCGGACGGCATCGCCGGGCCGCTGGAGCCGTGGGACTGGCGCTATTACAGCGAGAAGCGCAGGCAGGCCGAGCACGATCTGGATGAGGCCGCGCTGAAACCCTATCTGCAACTGGATCAGATGATCGCTGCCGCCTTTGATTGTGCCACACGGTTGTTCGGTTTGCAGTTCGCCCCGCTGGACGGGCCGGTCTATCACCCCGATGTGCGTCTGTGGGAGGTCACCCGCGACGGGCAGCATGTGGCGGTATTCGTCGGTGACTATTTCGCCCGGCCATCCAAGCGGTCGGGGGCCTGGTGCATGGCGATGCGCAGTCAGCAAAAGCTGGCGGGCGACATCAGCCCCATTGTCGTGAATGTCTGCAATTTTGCCAAACCTGCGGGGAAAAAACCCGCTTTGCTGTCCTATGATGATGCGCGCACGCTGTTTCACGAATTTGGCCATGCGCTGCATCAGATGCTGTCGGATGTCACATACGAAAGCATCAGCGGCACATCCGTCGCGCGCGACTTTGTCGAACTGCCCAGCCAGCTGTTCGAACATTGGCTGGAAGTGCCGGAGGTTCTGCAACGCTTTGCCGTGCATGCCGACACGGGAGAGGCGATGCCGCAGGCGATGCTGGACCGGATGCTGGCCGCCGCGACCTATGACATGGGGTTTCAGACCGTCGAATATATCGCCAGCGCCATGGTCGATCTGGAATTTCACGCGGGCGACGCCCCCGCTGATCCGATGCAGCGCGAGGCAGAGGTGCTGGCGGGTCTTGGTCTGCCGCATGCCATCGGGATGCGCCACGCGACACCACATTTCGCGCATGTCTTTGCCGGGGATGGATATTCCAGCGGGTATTACAGCTATATGTGGTCAGAGGTGATGGACGCGGACGCCTTTGCCGCCTTTGTCGAGGCGGGCGATCTCTTTGATCCGGCGCTGGCCCAGCGTTTGCAGGACACGGTTCTGTCGCAGGGCGGATCGGTCGATGCGGCGACGCTTTATACGCAGTTCCGGGGTCGCATGCCGGGTGTGGATGCGCTGTTGCAAGGGCGCGGTCTGGCCGCCTGACATCGTGACAGGATGATTGCCGGCCCATTGCGGGCCGGCGAGAGGGGGCTGGCGGTCAACCGCTGGGGTCGTCGGGGTGTTTCTGCACGCCGAAGGGGTCCTTGTGGATCAGCACGTCTGTGCGGGGATAGGCCTGCAGGATCGCGCGGCGCAACCCCGCTCCGATGGCGTGGGCGGCATGCAGGGACTGGTCGCCGTCCAGTTCGATATGCAGGTTCACAAACACGCGGCTGCCGGACCGGCGCGTTTTCAGATCGTGGAACCCCTGCACGCCATGGAAACTGCGGGCGATGTCAGCGATGCCTGCAATCATCGCGGGGTCCGCCTGCCGGTCCATCAGCGCGTCCCATGCGGCCTTGCCGATCCGCAGCGCACCCACCGCCAGCAAGACGGCGGCCCCCAGCGCCACAACGCTGTCCACCTGCGCCAGACCCAGCGTGGCAGAGGCCCAGAGTGCGAGGATCGCGCCCACATTGGGGATCAGGTCGCCCAGATAATGCAGGCTGTCGGCCTTGACCACGGGGTTGTCGGTCTGGGCCGCGACCCGTCGTTGCCAGATCACCAGACCCAGCGTCAACACGATGGAAAACACGATGATCGCGATCCCGCTGCCTTCGTTTTCGGGCAAGGCGGCGTCACCTTGCCACAGCCGCCAGATCGCGGCAAAGGCGATCACGCCCGACGACACCAGAATGATGACAGACTGCGCAAGCGCGGCCAGATCCTCTGCCGAGGTATGGCCGAAGTTATGATCGTCGTCGGCAGGCTTTGCGGCATAGGCGATGGCGGCCAGCGCCCCCAGCGACATCATCAGATCCATCGCGGAATCCGCAAGGGTCGCGGCGATGGCCAGGGATCCGGTCTGCCCAAAGGCCCAGAGTTTCGCCACCACAAGGGCAAGCGCCACCGCACAGGACAAAAGCCCCGCCGATAAATTCAGGCGGGCGTGGTTCGGTGTGCTGTCCATGATCGCGCCTGTTCAAACGATAGGAGGGGGCGTCCCGCAGGTCTAGTTGACGCCGCCGTCCGCGTCCACGCCCCATAAGACCGATTTGTGGCCCCAGCCGGAATAGCCGCCCGCCGTCAGTTCGCACCAGTCGTCCTGACAATCGCCAAGGCGGGCGATGACATTCTGTTCCAGCG
>JBBREW010000166.1:0-6388 GCA_038225335.1 Rhodobacterales bacterium | reverse complement strand
CGTCAGGTTGAACTGGCCAGAGGTCTGGAACAGGGTCCGCACCGCATCGTATTTCAGATCGGTCACAAGCAGGCCCATGGCAGAGGTGATCCCGGGAAAGGGTGGCACGATGACCTCTGGGATTGCCAGCATCGCGGCCACCTCTGCGCCGTGCAGCGGACCAGCCCCGCCCATCGCGACCAAGGCAAAGCCGCGCGGATCAATCCCCTTTTGCAGGGTGCGCGACCGGATCGCATTGGCCATGTTGGCATTCAGAATGGTCAGCACACCTTCGGCGGTGTCCAGCAAGGGCAGCCCGAGACGCGACGCCAGTGCCGCCATCACCCGTTCGGCCGCCGCCGGGTCCAGCGTCATCGCTCCGCCCAGAAAATCGCCGGGCAACAGGCGACCCAGCACGACATTGGCATCCGTCACCGTGGGCAGATCGCCGCCGCGCCCATAGGCGGCGGGCCCCGGGTCGGCCCCCGCCGATTGCGGACCGACGCGGAACGCGCCGCCGTCATCCAGATGCGCGACAGACCCTCCCCCCGCGCCGATGGTGTGGATATCCAGCATCGGCAACAGCAGCGGGAACCCCGCAATCGCTGTAGAACGGGCATCGGTTTCCACGATCTGACCGTCGTTGATGATCCCGATATCAGCAGAGGTGCCGCCGATATCAAAGGTGATCAACCGCGACCGCCCCGTTTCAGCCCCGACCCAACCCCCGCCAAGGACCCCCGCCGCCAGCCCCGACATCAGGGTCAGAGCGGGTTTTTCGGTCACCATCCGCGCCGTGGCCACACCCCCGTTCGACGCCATGATCCGCAATTCGCCCGTCACGCCGATCTGTTTCAGCGCGGCGTCCAGCGACGCCACGTAGGACCCGACCTTTGGCCCGATGAATGCCGACAGCGCCGCCGTGGTGAACCGTTCGAATTCCCGAAACTGCGGCGACAGGGAAGAGGAAGTCGTCACGAAAGCGCCGGGCATTTCCTGTCGCACGATGGCTGCGGCACGGTCTTCGTGGGCGGGGTTCAGGTATGAAAACAAAAAGCAGATAGCAACGGATTCCACGCCGTCGTCGGCCAGTTCGCGGGCCACACGGCGGACCGCATCCTCGTCCAGCGGGACCAGTTCCGCACCGTCCGGCGGGATCAGGCGACACGGCACGGTCTTGCGCTGCGCCCGCGCGATCAGCGGGCGGGCCTGCCACGGCAAGTCCTGCAAGATAGAGTAGTGTTCGACCCGCTGGTGGCGCGCGATGTGCAGAATGTCACGAAACCCGTCATTGGTGATCAGGCCGGTCTTTGCGCCCTTGTGTTCCAGCACGGCATTGGTGGCGGTCGTGGTGCCGTGCAGCACATATCGCACCGCCGCCGGATCGACGCCTGAAAGGGCGCACAGTTCGGACACCCCCTGCAACACCCCGATCGACGGGTCCTGCGGCGTTGTCGGCACCTTGTGAATAACTGGCTGGGGATTTTGCCTGTCCGCAAGCACAAGGTCGGTAAAGGTGCCGCCGACGTCCACACCGATCATGATCATGGCAATTCTCCCTGCTGCGACCATTAGTGCATTTCGCATGCAGAATTCACTGAACTTTGTGGCGGGGCTGGGCGATGACGCTGCTCGCTGTGCAGGAAAACGGCGGCTGTCCCGGAATTCGCGCGGTTCTTGTGCAGAAAACAAACACTAGCGGTGGTTTTTCGAAGGGCGTGCCGCGACTCGGGTCTTGTTGACCTGCGCGTGATGGAGGGTTGCGTCGTGCACCAACCCGGCTCCATCCCCAAGGTCTCTGCATTTTGTGTTCATAAATCACGCATTTGTCTGAAAAACTGCCGGATTTTGCGCCGATTCCAGCCCCGTGCGGATAAATGGGGCCATCGGACTCTGATCCGGCCACGGCATCCCTAAGGTCATGTTCAGGGTATATGAACGGCGGGGGCCACACTGTTGCGCATCGAGAGCGATCTTGAACTGGTTTCCGTCTCCAAAAACTATGGCACGGCACTGGCTGTCGACAACATAAGCCACCTGTTCCGGGCCGGGTCCTATGTCTGCCTGCTGGGACCGTCCGGCTGTGGCAAATCATCGACCCTGCGCATGATTGCCGGGCATGAAACGGTGACCGCGGGTGCCATCGTGCTGGGCGGCAAGGATGTGGCGCGTCTGCCGCCCGCCCAGCGCGGCACGGCAATGATGTTTCAGTCCTACGCCCTGTTTCCGCATCTGAGCGTGCGCGACAACGTGGGCTTCAGCCTGAAGATGAAAGGTGTGGCCAAGTCGGACCGGCATGCAGAGGCCGACAAGCTGCTGGACCTTGTCGGCATGACAAGTTTCGCCGACCGGCTTCCGGCGCAACTGTCGGGCGGGCAGCAACAGCGGGTCGCACTTGCGCGGGCGCTGATCACCAAACCGCAGGTCCTGTTGCTGGACGAGCCGCTATCGGCGCTGGACCCGTTTCTGCGCATCCACATGCGGACAGAGCTGAAAAAACTGCAACGCGAACTTGAGATCACTTTCATACACGTGACCCACGGTCAGGACGAGGCGCTGGCGCTGGCGGATGAAATCGTCGTGATGAACAACGCCGTCATCGAACAGTCGGGCCCGGCCCGTGATGTGTTCAACGCGCCAAAGACCGCATTCGTCGCGCGGTTCATCGGTGGCCACAATGTGCTGTCGCTGCAAAACGGTCGCTTTGCCGTGCGCGCAGACGAGGTGCGTCTGGTGGCGGACGGCGTGCCGGCCGTTGTGACGGCCATCGAATATCAGGGCGCGCATGTCGCTATGACCGGTCGCATGCAAGGCGATCAGGACGTTTTGGTGCTTATTCCAGAGTTGGCGTTTTTTGCCGATCCCAGAAACCTTGGCGACACGGTCATGCTCGCCTGGGACGAGACAAGGGCACATCCCCTTCAGGCCTGACATTCACCACCCACATGACAACACAGAGGGAAATACCATGAGCAAGATGCGTTACAGCCGTCGGACCATCCTGAAAGGCGGCGCTGCCGCCGTTGCGACAACTGCCTTCCCTGCCCCGATGATCTGGGCACAGGAAATCAAGGATGTCGTCCTGCGTCAGGCCGGCACCGGGGTGTCGGCCTTTAACGAAGTCGCCGCCAAGGTCAAGGAAGACCTTGGTTTCACGCTGGAAATGACCGCGCTCGATTCAGATGCGGTCACCCAGCGCGCGGCGACCCAGCCCGACAGCTATGACATCGCCGATATCGAATACTGGATCTGCAAAAAGGTCTGGCCGACCGGCAACCTGCAGGCGATGGATATCAGCAAGATCACCAACTATGACAAGATCGCGGGCATTTTCCGCGATGGCAAACTGACCCCCGACAGCGTGATCGCCCAAGGCACGGCACCGCATACCGTGGGCTTTGTCGAAGGTCCGGGATCGACCACCTTTTCCACCCAGGATTCGGGTTGGATGACCCTGATCCCGACCATCTACAACGCCGATACGCTGGGCATCCGCCCCGATCTGATCGGCCGTCCGATCGATTCATGGGCCGAACTTCTGAACCCGGAATTCGCCGGCAAGGCGTCGATCCTTGATATCTCGTCCATCGGGATCATGGATATGGCAATGGTCTGCGAGGCGATGGGCGAAGTGCAATACGCCGATAAAGGCAACATGACGACGGACGAAATCGACAAGACGATCGCGATCTTCATGGAAGCCAAGCGCGCCGGGCAGTTCCGCGCGTTCTGGAAATCCTTCGATGAATCGGTAAACCTGATGGCATCGGGCGAAGTCGTGATCCAGTCGATGTGGTCGCCTGCCATCACCGCCGTGCGCGCGCAGGGTGTGCCTTGCGTCTATCAACCTCTGAAGGAAGGCTATCGCAGCTGGGGCGGCGGTATTGGCCTGTCGGCGGGCCTCAGCGGTCTGCCGCTGGATGCCGCTTATGAATACATCAACTGGTATCTGTCGGGTTGGGTCGGCGGTTTCCTGATGCGGCAGGGCTATTATTCCGCCGTGCCGGAAACGTCCAAGCTGTTCATGTCCGACGACGAATGGGGCTATTGGTACGAAGGCAAGGCCGCGATGGGCGATATCGTCAGCCCGTCGGGCACCGTCATCGAACAGGCGGGCGCCGTGCGCGACGGCGGCAGCTTTATCGACCGGATGGGTCAGGTTGCCTGCTGGAACGCCGTCATGGACGAAAACCAGTACATGGTCCGCAAGTGGAATGAATTCATCGCGGCCTGAGGCCGTCTGACAGATCATCCCTGCCTCTTTCCCGCATCGCGGGGAAGAGGCGTTTCGCAACCGGAGATCCCATGCGCCGTGCCAATCTGAACAGCTGGTTGCTTGCCGCCCCCTTGACCGGGGTGCTGGTGATGTTCCTGATCCTGCCGATCCTGCTGATCGTCGCGGTCAGTTTCTGGACGGCGGATTCCTTTACCTTTCGGCCCGACTTTCAGTTCGGCAACTACAGCTATCTGTTCGGGTCCGCCGTGGCGTGGAAGGTGTTTGGCCTGACGTTCCTGATGGCGGGCATCGTCTGGGCCGTGACACTGGTGATCGGTTTCACCATCGCCTTTTTCCTTGCCTTTCATGTCCGCACGCAGAAATGGCAGATGGCGCTGTTCCTGCTGACCACCATCCCGTTCTGGACGTCGAACATCATCCGGATGATTTCATGGATCCCGCTTCTGGGTCGCAACGGGCTGGTCAATCAGACCTTGATCGGCGCGGGGATCATCGACGAGCCGCTGACATGGCTGCTTTATTCCAGTTTTTCGGTCTGTCTTGCCTTTGTCCACCTTTACACGCTGTTCATGGTTGTGCCGATTTTCAACACCATGATGCGGATCGACAAATCCCTGATCGAGGCGGCGCGCGATGGCGGTGCCAGCGGGTTTCAGGTCCTGACAAATGTGATCATTCCCCTGTCCAAGCCCGGCATCATGATCGGGTCAATCTTTGTGATCGCCCTGGTGATGAGCGATTTTGTCACCACGCGGTTCATGTCGGGCAGTCAGTTGGCCAACGTCGGCCGCCTGATTTCCAACGACATCGGGCTGTTGCAATACCCGTCAGCCGCAGCGACGGCGGTGGTGCTGCTGATCGCCGTGTTGATGACCATCGGCGCGATGCTGCGCCTTGTCGATATCCGCAAGGAGCTGTGAGCCGATGGAAAAGCGCCCCACGTCATTCTATATCCTTGCCGCTTTCTTTACCCTGTTCATGCTGTTCCTCTATGGCCCGACGATCACCATCGCGATCCTCAGCTTTCAGGGGCCGTCCGGTGGCCTGACATTTCCGATGCGCGGCAGCTCTCTGAACTGGTTCAGAGAATTGTTCCTGCAGCAGGCGGTGGGTGACATCTGGGGCAGTTTCCGGCGCAGTCTGGCGCTGGGGCTGATGGTCATGGTCACGACCGTTGTCATATCGGTCATGGCGGGGCTGGCGTTCCGGCGCCATTTCCCCGGTTCAACCGTGCTGTTCTACATGGTCATCGGCAGTCTTGTGATCCCGTCGATCCTTGTGTCGATGGGGATCGGGTTACTGTTCGACCGCACCGGCCTTGGCAATCACTGGTCCACATCGGCGTTCGGCGCGCATCTGACATGGACGCTGCCCTTTGGCATCCTGATCATGTTTGCGGTCTTCAACCGGTTCAACCCGGCCTACGAGGAAGCCGCGCGGGATCAGGGGGCCAGCACATGGCAGGTTTTTGCCCATGTCGTGCTGCCGCTGATCGCGCCCGCATTGGTGGGGGTGGCGCTGTTCGGCTTTACCCTGAGCTATGACGAGATTGCCCGCACGATCCTTGCATCCGGCAGCCGCAACACCTTGCCGCTGGAGATTTGGGGGATGACGACCAATGTCACCTCGCCCGTGCTTTATGCACTTGGCACGCTGACCACGCTTTTTTCACTGTCGCTGGTGGGGCTGGTGATCCTGTCGGTCACGATCATGCAGCGCCGCCGCGCCCGGCACGGGTCCGATGCCGGAAGCGGGGTCGTCTGATGCGGATTGTCGTCATCAACCCCAACTCGACCGTGTCGATGACCGACAAGGCCGCTGATGTGGCGCGCGTTGCGGCACCGGGGGCCGTGATCGACGGTGTCACCTGCCACGCCTCTCCGCCTGCCATTCAGGGACCGGAAGATGGCGCCATCTGCCGTCCTTTTGTACTGGCCGAAGTGGACCGCGCGGCGGCAGGCGGGGCCGATGCGATCATCATCGCCTGTTTCGACGACCCAGCGCTGGACGACGCGCGCGCGCGGGTGACCATCCCGGTGCTGGGCATCGGCGAAGCCGGGTTTCACGCGGCCATGATGCTGGGCGGGCGGTTTTCGGTCGTGACCACCCTGCCCGTCGCCATCCCGACGCTGGAGGAAAACCTTGCGCATTATGGCATGGCCCCCGCCTGCG
>JBBREW010000165.1:0-6402 GCA_038225335.1 Rhodobacterales bacterium | reverse complement strand
GCATGGCAGTATTTCACCGACCTTGCGGCCCGGCAGGGTGTGACCCTGACCTGACCCACGCTGGGGGTCAGGTCGTTAAGCGTGGCGACCTGTTTTACAGGAAATCGTTCGGATCGACGGATTCCAGACCGCGCCGCACCTCGAAATGGACAAAGCTGGGATCGCCCGCCTTGACCCGGCCCAAGGTGCCGCCGCGCGACACGCTGTCCCCTTTGGCCACGCTCAGATTTTCAAGGTTTGTATAGACCGTCAGCAGGTTGTCGGCGTGTTTGATGACGACGATGGCTGTGCCGCTGGTGTCCGTTGTAACGGCGGCCACCGTGCCGGATTCTGCCGCTGACACGGTTGTGCCTGCACTGGCGGCGATGTCGATGCCCTCATTCCGGCCGGGGGCATAGTCACGGATGATCGTGCCTGCGACTGGACGGGCAAAGCGGGCTGAACTGGCCGCGGGTGCGGGTGCGGGCGCTGCAACGGGGGCAGGGGCCGCAGCGGGGGTTGCAGGTTCAGGCAGCGGTGCTGCGGCTGCAAGGTTCGGCGCGGGCGGTGTCGCTGCTGCGGGCAAGGGCGCGTCCGGTGCCACCGTGGGCAAGGCCACCGCGGCAGAAGGCGGCACGGGGGACACGCTGCCCAGACCCGGTGCCACGGTCGGCCCGCCCGTCGGATCAAGCGCGGCTGCCCCTTGGGGGATCAGCAGGAACTGGCCTTCACGCACGGCGAGATCGCCGGACAACCCGTTCCACGATGCCAGCGTGGCTGCGGGAATGTTGTACATCCGGCTGATCGAGAATGCGGATTCCCCTGCGGCCACCTGATGCCGGATCGGTTCAGCCCCGGCCCCGGCGGGGGCCAGACCGCTGCGGCTGCCCGGCTGGCTGGCTGCCCGGTCAAGGGCGGTCGTGGCGATCGACGACACGTCTATCGTCTGGATCGGCCCGGTTGTCGCAGCACCTGTCGCGGGCGAAGGTTCGGACACGCGGCCCGACAGAGCCAGAACCTCGCCCTGGCGCAGAACCGCATCGGGTGCGATGCCATTGAAGGTTGCAAGCGTCCCGGACGGCACGCCGAGACGCGCCGCGATGCTGGTCGGCGTATCGCCCTGACGGGCCACCACCACCTGATAACCGGGATAGGAAATCACGCCGCGATTGTCGGGCTGTGGCCGGTCCGGCAGGGTGGCCACGGCAGAGGCCGTGCTGAACCCGCCCGCACGGTCGCGCAGGTCAAGGTCCGGCACCCCGCCTTCGCAGGCCGCCAGCAGGGCGACGGTCGATACGGTCAGGGTGATCCGGCGCAAACCGGGGCGCGTGGTCATGATCATGGCTCTGTTCCTGTCATGGCGGTGCCTGCGGACGGCATGGGCCCCGTTGTTCCGGGGCGTTTGAACGCTTCTAGTCCTGTCCGATCCCTTCGATCAAGGGGACAAAACGGACCGGGCGCAATTCCTCGTAGTCGAAGCCTTTTTCCAGGCGGGTCACACGGATCAGGCTTTGCACCGCGTCAGACTGGCCGACGGGCAGGACCATGATGCCCCCGATCCGCAACTGCGCCAGCAAGGGGCCGGGGGGGTCCTCTGCGGCGGCGGTCAGCAGGATGCGGTCGAACGGGGCCTGTTCGGCCAGACCGAAACTGCCATCCGCGGTCAGGGCGGTGATATTGGTGATCTGCATGGCGTTGAATACGGCCTGCGCCTCTGTCACCAGCCGTTTGAACCTGTCGATGGTATAGACCCGGCGGGCCAGCTGGCTGAGGATGGCCGCCTGATAGCCCGACCCGGTGCCGATTTCCAACACCTTGTGACGGGGTGCGATGTCCAGCGCCTGCGTCATCAGACCGACGATGGACGGCTGGCTGATCGTCTGGCCGCAGGCGATGGGCAAGGGCGTGTCTTCATAGGCGCGGGCCGCGAACAAGCCGCGCACAAAGGCGGCCCGGTCGATCCGTTCCATCGCGGTCAGCACGCGGGCGTCGGTGACACCCTTGCTGCGCAGGGCAAACAGGAATTGCATCTGGGTTTGGGCGTCCGTCACCCGGTCCTGCCTGTGGAATTGTCCGGCAGGCTGCGATCCAGTCCGGCGGTCAAGCGGGCGTCCAGCCTGTCAAAGGCGTCGTGCGCCGTCAGGTCCGCCCGCATCGGCGTGACAGAGATATAGCCGTCAAGGTTGGCCACCGCATCGGTGCCATCGGCCGTCCGGACCTGCTGGTCGCCGCCCCGGACCCACAGAAACCTGCGTCCGGTCGGTGCATCCAGCGGTTCGACCCGGTGAAACACGCCGCGCCGCATCCCCTGCCGCGTCATCCGCACACCCGCCACGTCGGCAGCCCCGACGGGTGGGAAATTGACATTATAAAACAATCGGTAATCCGCATCATCCCAAAAGGCATCGTCCATCAGGCTGCGTACGACGGCCACGCCGTAGGCGCTGGCAGCGGCAAAGGGGTCTTCCGCCTTGCCATTGCCCGGTCCGTAATACTGCGACATGGCAATGGCCCGGTAGCCTTGCAGCGCACCTTCCATCGCGGCCCCGATGGTGCCGGAATACAGCACGTTTTCAGCGGCGTTGTTGCCCCGGTTCACGCCGGACAGGATCAGATCCGGCGGCGCATCGCGCATCACATCGTAAATGCCCGCCAGCACGCAATCGGCGGGCGATCCTTCGGCGGCATAGCGGCGCGGGCCAAAGGCGGAAATCATCGTCGGATGGGTATAGCTGATGCAATGGCCGACGCCCGACTGTTCGAACGCGGGGGCCACGGTCCAGACTTCGCCATCCGGGCCTGCGATTTCGCGGGCGATGGCGTCCAGCACGGCCAGCCCCGGTGCGTTGATGCCGTCATCGTTGGTGATCAGAATACGCATGCAGTCCCCGGGTCATGTCCTGTCTGCAGGCTAGGCGACAGACCGCCGGGCGACAAGGCGTCCCGACCGTTTCCCGCCGCCTGTGGCATTGTGGAATCAGCCGGTGATCTGGGGCAGCAGGCGCTGCGCCTGTGACGCGGGCGACGCCAGCGCGCCACGGTCTTCGCCGGGGAAGAACCGGGCGCGCAGGGCGGTTGGCATCGGTGCAGGCGCGATCAGCACGATCTGTGGTCCGGTCTGGGCGGTTTCCGCAGCCCAGCTGCGCACAAGCGCAAGCTGTGCTGCCTTTGTCGCGCCGTAGGTGCCATAGAACTTTTGCCCCGCCACGGCGTCGTCACAGAATACCGCACGTCCCGACAACCCCAGCAGGGGGGCCACATAGGACATCAGACGCTGGGTCGCCGTGACGTTCACATCAAGCGAGGTCGCGAAATCCTTGGGCGCGATATGGCTGGCAGGGGCCAGCGGGGCTGCGTGAATGGCGGTATGCACCCACAGGTCCAGACGGCCCCAGCGGTCATGGATGCCCCGGCACAGCTGCTGCATGGCCGCATCGGTCGTGATGTCCATCGGCGCAAGGGTGGCCTGACCACCCGCTGCCTGAATGGCATCGTCCAATTCTTCCAGCGCGCCGACGGTGCGCGCCACGGCGATGATGTGATACTGGTCGGCCAGCGCCTTGGCGATGGCAGCCCCCAAGCCCCGAGAGGCACCGGTAATCAAGGCGATCTTGTCAGTCATGTCCGCGTCCTTGCCGCAAGGCGCGGGCGCTGTCCAGCGGGATCAGGCGACGGGCGGCAGGGTCAGGTCAAACACCGTGCCGCGCGAATCTGCGACCCGCGCCGTCTGGCCTGTGACCTCCAGCAATGTCAGGCGACCTGCGGTGTCACCGGGCGACAGGCGATGGATGGCACCGTCCGGCTGTCTGATCAGGGCGGTATCGCCGCCCGGTCCGGTCCGCAGACCGATCAGCGTTGTCGCATCAAGGGGAAGAACCGCATTGGCCTGTGCCAGATGTCCGGGGTCGCTGCGTGTCATGATCTGTCCTGCTGCAAAGGGCGCAGGGCTATGTGCAGCAGACCGCCGGGCCTGAACAGGGGCAGGGACCACACGCCTTTGTGCACTGCGAAAAGGCGCCGGTTATGGTTGGACAGGCGGGCTGAATCCGGCCGATGGCGCGGTCCGGCCCGCCTGTGGGCGCGGTGTCAGGCGAGCGCACCAGTTGCATCAGACGATGCACCACGCGCCGCCTGTGGTCGCGGACTGTCGGTGTCCGCATCAGACGGGCCCGATGCACCGCCCGACCCTGCAATGGCCGCACCGATCCGGGCGGCGGCAGGCACGCGGCCTTTGCCTGCGGGCCAGCCTTCGCGCTGCTGACCGCGGATGCCGTCCGTTTCTTCGGTCTGGTCATGGAACAGATGCACCTGTGTCGGATAGGGCATGTCGATCCCGGCTGCATCAAGCGCCTTGGCCACACTTTGAATCACGTCACCAAAGGTGTTGATCTGGCTGGCGCGGACCGGGTCCGTCCACCAGCGCAGGCGGACGATATTGGCATAATCGCCCAAGGACATCGGAATCGTTTCCGGTGCGGGGTCCCGCAAGACGCCATCCACCCGGACGCAGGCGTCCTGCATGATCTGGCGCGCTGTGTCCCAGTCATCGCTGCAACCGATGCCGATGTCGTATTCGCTGCGGCGTTTGTCAAAGGCCGTATTGACCACGACGCTTGCGGTATAAATGACCGTGTTGGGAATGACGACGCGGCGTCCGTCATAAGTCTTGATCAGGGTGGCGCGCGTCTCGATCCGTTCAACGGTGCCTTCATGACCGCCACTGATGATCTGGTCGCCCACATTGAAAGGCTGGTTCAGCAAGATCAGGATACCCGCCAGCATGTTCTGCAAGATATCCTTGAACGCAAAACCGATCGCCACGGACCCGATGCCCAGACTGCCCAGCAAAGTTGCGGGGGTGATGCTGGGGGCCACGATCGTCACCGACAGCATCAGGCCAAAGATCATGACAGCCCAGGTGACCATGCTGCTGCCGACATCCGCCAGCGACGGTCGATTGCGCCGCTGTGCCGCGCGGCGGACGACCGCCGACAGCAACCGCGCGATGACCCAGAAAACAAGCAGGACTACAACTGCCACCGCAAGATTGGGCAGCAGTTTGATCAAGCCGTTCAGCCAATTCTCTAACTTGACGAACAACAGGTCGGTATTCGCGTCAATTTCATCCATGCCGTTGAAATCCTTTTGGTAAAAAAGGTTCAGCGCCTGTCGCAGACCATCGGTTCCCGTGCCATCGCAAAAGATTTGCGACTGAGGTTTTCGGACACCTATTCCGCAGCCGTCTTGGTGATGAAACCGCGATCAATCATGTCAGAGGGTGCAATGGGATATTCGCCTGAAAAGCAGGCATCGCAGTACTGCGGCGACTTGGGGTCGCGGCCCTTGGCCTGACCGACGGCGCGGTAAAGACCATCCAGAGAGATGAATTTCAACGAATCGACGCCAAGGTGATCGCGCATTTCGTCCTCTGTCATGGTGGCGGCCAACAGCTTGTCCCGCTCTGGCGTGTCAACGCCATAGAAACAGGGCCACTGGGTGGGTGGGCTCGCGATGCGGAAATGGACCTCTGCCGCCCCCGCTTCAAGGATCATTTCCTTGATCTTCTGGCTGGTCGTGCCACGCACGACACTGTCGTCCACCAGAATCACCCGTTTTCCCCGGATCAGTGCGCGGTTCACGTTCAGTTTCAGACGCACGCCCATGTTGCGGATCTGTTCCGACGGCTCGATAAAGGTGCGGCCCATGTATTGGTTGCGGATGATCCCCATCGCATAGGGAATCCCCGATTGCAGGGAGAAGCCGATGGCAGCAGGGGTGCCGCTGTCGGGGACCGGGCAGACAAGATCGGCGTCCACAGGCGCTTCCTTGGCCAGTTCGCGGCCGATCGCTTCGCGGGTTTCATAGACGGACCGCCCGCCAAGGATGCTGTCCGGGCGGCTGAAATAGACGTGTTCAAAAATGCAAAAGCGAGATTTTGCCCGGCGGAAGGGGAAATGCGACTGCACACCGCTGGCTGCGGTGATGACCACCATCTCGCCCGGTTCGATTTCGCGGACAAAGTCTGCACCGACGATATCAAGCGCGCAGGTTTCCGATGACAGAACCCAGCCATCCCCCAGTTTGCCCAGCACCAAGGGCCGGACACCCAGCGGGTCACGGCAACCGATCAGCTGCGCGTCGGTCATCGCGACTACGGAAAACGCGCCTTCGACCTTGCGCAATGCTTCTTCCATGCGGTCGGGGATGGTGCGGCCCATGCTGCGGGCCATCAGGTGGATGATACATTCACTGTCAGAGGACGACTGAAAGATCGACCCGCGCTCGATCAGTTCCCGGCGCAGGGCCACGGCATTGGTGATATTGCCGTTGTGGGCGATGGCAGCGCCCCCCATGGAAAATTCGCCAAAGAAAGGTTGCACATCGCGGATGGCCGTCTGGCCCTTGTGACCAGCAGTCGAATAA
>JBBREW010000164.1:0-6440 GCA_038225335.1 Rhodobacterales bacterium | reverse complement strand
TGGACCCCCTTCAAGGGACCGATTCAAGGCCGTCGTCAGGGCGTTCTGATCTCGATGGAAAACGGCACCTCCGTGTCCTACGCCCTGTGGAAACTCGAAGACCGCGGCAGGTTCTTCATCGGCGCACAGGAAGCCGTCTATACCGGCATGATCATCGGGGAACATACCCGTGAAAACGATCTGGAAGTGAACCCGCTGAAGGGCAAGCAGCTGACCAACGTCCGCGCCTCCGGCACCGACGAGGCCGTGCGCCTGACGACGCCGATCACGCTGACGCTGGAACAGGCCATCGCCTATATCGACGATGACGAGTTGGTCGAAGTGACACCCAACGCGATCCGTCTGCGCAAGCGTTACCTTGACCCCCACGAACGCAAGCGCCACTCGCGCGCAAGCTAAGATCACGCACAGGCCCGCCCCGACCACCGGCGGGCCTTTTGCATCTGTGGGCCCTCACGCACCCGGTCTGATTTCTTCTCGTTCCAAATATCCCGGGGGGGTCGCGCAGCGACGGGGGCAGGCTCCCTCTTGTGGCAGCATCACACCCCGCAGACCTCAGTCCGCAGCGGTGACCGCGTCCCCAAGGGTGATCAGGCCCGGCACCGCGACCGAGGCATACCAGCCGCCATGCCCCCGCACCGCGTTATAGCCACCTTTGCCCAGATATTCTTCCATCCGGCTGCAGGGCGGACAGGCGCCTTCCACCATAAACACCGCAGGGCCGATCCGGACGCGACCCTTGCGCAAGGCCGCAAGATTGATCCCGGAGATGACAAGGTTACGCCGCAGGACATCCGGTGCCACGTCATCCAGCCCCGCCAAGGCTGCGATCACCGGCAGATGTTCACGCTGGATCAGGGTCACGGCGCGGCGACCGGCGCGCCCATGATCGCCGTCCAGACCATCCAGTGTGACATGGCAAGACGCCACGACCGCGATGGTCCCGCGGCGCACCGCCCGCAGCCCGATCCAGTCCAACAGCCCATCCTGTGCATGGCGGGCCATCATCGCAGCCATCGGTGTCAGGCTCACAGCTCTTCGATGATGCTCAACTCGCGCTGTGCCGCCCCTTTGGCGTGGGACAAGGCCGCCTGATAGGCGTCGGAATAATAGCAATCATGCGCCGTCTGCATCGACGGGAACCGGGCCACGACATTGCGCGCCCGTGCAGGCCCCTCCAGCGTCTCGAACGCACCGCCGCGGGCCAGAAACACGCCGCCATGGGATGCAATGGCATCCGTGGCCAATGCGGCATAGCGGCCATAGGCCTCTGGATCCGTGACGCTGACATGGGCGACCCAAAGTGCGGTTTTCATGACAGACCCCCGATCACGGCGCGGGCGGCGGCGATTGCGGCTTCCGCATTGTCCACCGATGCGCCACCGCCTTGCGCCATATCGGCGCGCCCGCCGCCGCCCTTGCCGCCCAGTTCCGCGACCGCAGCCCGCAGCAGGTCAACCGCCGACAGCCGGTCCGTCAGATCAGCCGTGACACCCGCGGCAACGGCCGCCTTGCCGCCCGCCTCCGCGATCAGCAGGACAGCACCGGACCCGATCCGCGCCTTGATGTCATCCACCAGCGCGGGCAGATCCTTGCCTGTTACGCCCTGCATCACCTGCCCCTGAAACGCGATCCCGTTGACCTGTTCCACGGCCTGTTCGGCCTTGCCGCCCCCCATCGCCAGATCGCGGCGCAGCTGTGCGACTTCATTGGTCAGGGCGCGACGTTCGTCCATCAGACTTCGCACCCGGTCCGCAACCTCTGCCACCGGCGCCTTCAGCGTGGCCGCAACCTGCGCCAGCACGGCGTCCTGTGCCCGCAGGTGATCCAACGCGGCCTGCCCGGTCAGTGCCTCGATCCGGCGCACGCCCGCGCTGCTGGCACTGTCGCCCAACAGGACAAAGGCACCGATCTGCCCCAATTGACGCACATGGGTGCCACCGCACAATTCCAGCGAATAGGTCTGCCCATCGACGCCTTTGCCGCTGCCGGTCTTGCGGCCCATCGACACGACGCGAACCTCATCACCGTATTTTTCGCCGAACAGCGCCTGCGCACCCAGCGCCCGGGCGTCGTCAGGGGTCATGATGCGGGTGTCCACGGTGGTATTCTGGCGGATCAGCCCGTTGACCGCCTGTTCGACCTGCTGCAGATCTTCGGGGGATACGGCCGCATTGTGGCTGAAATCAAACCGCAACCGGTCCGCCGCATTCAGCGACCCGCGCTGTGCAATGTGATCGCCAAGCGTGTCGCGCAGCGCCTCGTTCAGCAGGTGGGTGGCGGAATGGTTCGCCTCGACCGCAGACCGGCGATCCGCATCGACGGTCAGTTGCGCACCCTGCCCGCGGTTGATCTGGCCCTGCGTCACCTCTGCCATGTGGATGAAAACGCCCGCTACTTTTTTCGTATCGGTGATCCGCGCCGTGCCGGTGTCGGTTTTCAGCAGGCCCGCGTCGCCGACCTGCCCGCCCGATTCCGCATAGAACGGTGTCTGGTTCAACACGATCTGGACGGACCCGCTGGCCTGATCCGCTGCGGCACCCGCGACAACCAGCGCCTGAATCTGACCTTCGGCGATCAGGGTATCATAGCCAAGGAAATCCGTCAGACCCTTGGTTTCAGCCAGGTCGAACCAAATGCTGGCATCGGCTGCCTCTCCTGTGCCGGACCATGCGGCGCGGGCCTTGGCCTTTTGTGCGGCCATCGCGGTATCAAACCCTGCGGTATCCACACCGCGCCCCTGTTCGCGCAAGGCATCCTGCGTCAGATCAAGCGGAAAACCGAAGGTGTCATACAGTTTGAATGCGGCGGCACCGGGCAGGTCCGCCCCGTCACCCAAGCGTGACACCTCGTCGTCCAGCAGCTTCAACCCCCGGTCAAGGGTCTGGCGGAACCGCACTTCTTCGTTTTTCAGCGTCTCTTCGATCAGGCTGCGGGCCTGCCCCAATTCGGGATAGGCCGCGCCCATTTCCTGCACCAATGCGGGGACAAGCCGGTGCATCAGCGGGTCCTGTGCACCCAGTTGGTGGGCATGCCGCATCGCGCGCCGCATGATCCGGCGCAGGACATAACCCCGGCCATCGTTGGACGGCATGACGCCATCGGCAATCAGGAACGATGTCGCGCGCAGATGGTCCGCGATCACACGGTGATGGATCTTGCCCGTCCCGTCCGGGTCGGTGCTTGTCGCATGGGCCGACGCCTCGATCAGAGACCGCATCAGGTCCGTGTCATAATTGTCGTGCTTGCCCTGAAGCAGCGCGCCGATCCGTTCCAGCCCCATGCCGGTGTCGATCGATTGCATAGCAAGCGGGCGCATCGACCCATCCTCGAACTGTTCATTCTGCATGAACACAAGGTTCCAGATTTCGATGAACCGGTCGCCGTCTTCCTCCGGGCTGCCCGGCGGGCCACCCCAGATCTTGTCGCCATGGTCATAGAAGATTTCAGTGCAGGGCCCGCAGGGACCCGTCGGCCCCATGCGCCAGAAATTATCATCGGTCGGAATGCGGATGATGCGGTCGTCGGTGATCCCCGCAACTTTCTTCCAGATCTCGGCGGCTTCGTCATCGGTGTGATAGACGGTTACCAGCAGCTTGTCCTTGTTCAGACCAAAATCCCGGGTCAGCAATTCCCAGGCAAAAGCGATGGCATCATCCTTGAAATAATCGCCAAAGCTGAAATTTCCCAGCATTTCAAAGAAGGTATGATGCCGTGCGGTATAGCCCACATTGTCCAGATCATTATGCTTGCCGCCCGCCCGCACGCATTTCTGCGCAGAGGTGGCGCGGTTGTAATCGCGCGTCTCCAGCCCGGTGAACAGGTTCTTGAACTGCACCATTCCGGAATTCGCGAACATCAGCGTCGGATCGTTGCGCGGCACCAAGGGGCTGGACGCGACGATTTCATGACCGTTGCGGCCGTAAAAGTTAAGGAACGTCGAACGGATATCGGAAAGAGAGGTCATGCGGGTGCCTTCGCGACTGGGTTGCCGTTGAAATAGCCGGGCCGCCCGGACCCGTCCAGCCTTAACGGAAAAAGGGCGCGGCCTGTGCCACGCCCTGTCCATCCTGAAACGATCCCTGCGCCGCGGCGAAGGCCCGCCTTACATTTCGACCAGATCATCATCCGGTGTGGCGTCGTTGTCGGACATCGCGAAATCAAGTCCGTGGGCCGCACGGATCTTGTCTTCGATTTCCAGCGCCGTCGCTGGGTTGTCCTTCAGGAACTGTTTGGAGTTTTCACGCCCCTGCCCCATCCGCTCGTCGCCATAGCTGAACCATGCACCGGATTTTTCGACGACCCCGGCCTTGACCCCCAGATCCAGCAATTCGCCGGTCTTGGAAATGCCTTCACCATACATGATATCGAATTCGACCTGCTTGAACGGCGGTGCGACCTTGTTTTTCACGACCTTTACGCGTGTCGCGTTGCCCACAACCTCGTCCCGGTCCTTGATCGCACCGATCCGCCGGATATCCAGCCGGACAGACGCATAGAATTTCAAGGCATTGCCGCCGGTCGTCGTTTCCGGTGAACCGAACATGACGCCGATTTTCATGCGGATCTGGTTGATGAAGATCACCATACAGCCAGACCGGTTGATCGACCCGGTCAGCTTGCGCATGGCCTGGCTCATCAGGCGGGCATGCACGCCCACGCTGCTGTCGCCCATGTCGCCTTCCAGCTCTGCCTTTGGGGTCAGGGCGGCCACGGAATCGACGACGACGAGGGACACGGCACCGGACCGCACAAGCGTATCGACGATTTCCAGCCCCTGCTCGCCCGTGTCAGGCTGAGAGATCAGAAGTTCATCCAGATTGACGCCCAGTTTCTTGGCATAGCCGGGATCAAAAGCGTGTTCCGCATCGACAAAGGCGCAGACACCGCCCTTTTTCTGTTCCTCGGCAATGGAATGTAGGGTCAGCGTCGTCTTGCCCGACGATTCAGGGCCATAGATTTCGATGATACGGCCTTTCGGCAAGCCGCCGATGCCCAAGGCAATGTCCAGCCCGAGCGATCCGGTGCTCGTCGCTTCGATGTCGCGCATCTGATTCTGTCCGCCAAGGGTCATGATCGACCCCTTGCCGAACTGGCGTTCGATCTGCGCCAGCGCGCTTTCCAGCGCCTTTTGCTTGTCGGCGGTTTTCTTGTCAGTCATTTTCAGAAGTTCTGCCGTTGCCATGTCATTTCAATCCTTATGTCATGCCCGATGGACCGCTTCAATCGCCGCAATTTGTTCTTGAATTGTTCCTGCATCCGATATGGGACCGAAACAAGAACATTTCAACTGTTTTCTGCACATGCTTCACTCTGGCTGTGAAGTGGTTAAAACTTCGTGCATGATTGCGGGGGCTTCGCCGATGGCATGTGCAGGGTAAGAAAAATTCGATGCTGGTCTTTTGGAAAGAAAATCTGGTGTTCCTTGCCGTGCCGAAAACCGGCACCACGGCGATCGAAGGCGCGCTTGCCCCCCGCGCCGCGATCGTGCTGCGCGATCCGCCGGCCATCAAACATGCACCCGTCTATCGTTACCGCCGGTTTCTGAAACCGTTTTTTGTGCAGGCGGGCGGGCAAGACCCAGAGGTGATGGCTGTTGTCCGCGATCCGGTGGACTGGCTGGGCAGCTGGTATCGCTACCGCGCCCGGACCGACCTTGACGGACACCCCAACAGCACCCGCAACATGTCGTTCGATGATTTCGTGCTGGAATACATCAAAGGCAAACCCGCCCCCTTTGCCAATGTGGGGTCACAGGCAAAGTTTGTCTGCGACGGGGATGGCACGCTCGCCGTTGACCATTTGTTCGCCTATGAACGGCAGGATCGCCTGATCGGATTTCTGGAAAACCGGCTCGATACGACACTGACCTTGCCCCGCCTGAACGTCTCGCCGCCCCGCGATGCGACGCTGACCCCGGCGGTGCTGGACCGGTTGCGCGACAAGCGCGCAGAGGAATTCGCGGTGTGGGATCAGGCGATGGCGTCGTCCTGATCCACCGGCACGATCCTGCCTTTGAAACCGGTCGCCACAACGAACTTTTCCGAACTGTCAGCGCGGGATGCGGGCGGTTTGACGTTCGCCACCTTTTCAAACCGGGCCTTGAGCAGCTTTTGCAATTCACCCTCGGCCCCGCCGGCCAGCACCTTTGCAACAAAGGTGCCACCGTCAACCAGCACGTCAAAGGAAAACAGCGCCGCGGCCTCGCACAGTGCGATGATCTTCAGGTGATCCGTCTGCTTGTGACCGGAGGAGGATGCCGCCATATCGGACAAGACGACATCCGCCTGCCCGTCCAGCCATGCCATCACCTGCAAATCCGCGTCTTCTGACAGAAAATCCAGCTGATGGATTTCTGCCCCTGCAATCGGCTCGACCTCTTGCAGATCGATACCCAACACACGGCCCTGCGCCTTTGATGTGCGTTCGGCCAGCGCATT
>JBBREW010000163.1:0-6522 GCA_038225335.1 Rhodobacterales bacterium | reverse complement strand
GCGCGCATCGTGTCAGAGGCGGTGGGCACCGTGTCAGACCGCGCGGCCTTTGCCCGCTTTGGCCTTTGAATGCTGGTAAAAGCGGCGGCCCTGTTTCTTGTCTTCATCTTTGTCCTTGGACTGTTCGGGAAATGGCGGTTTCCGGGGCAGGACAGGCTGGCGGCCGCGAAATGTCGCGGCTGCGGGCGCTATAATATCGGAAAAGGCCCCTGTGCCTGCGAAAAAGGAAATCCGTGATGGAATGGGTGTTTGTCGTCGGCGGTCTGGTGATCCTGATCTTTGCCGGGGATTCACTGGTCAAGGGGGCCGTCAATCTGGCCTTGCGTCTGGGCGTGCCTGCGCTGATCGTGTCGTTGACCATCGTGGCGTTCGGGACATCTGCGCCGGAACTGCTGATTTCGGTGCAGTCCATTCTGGACGGTCTGCCGGGTCTGGCGTTGGGCAACGTCGTCGGTTCAAATACCGCCAACGTGCTGTTGGTGCTGGGTATTCCGGCGATCCTTGCGGTCATGCACACCTCTGAATACGATGTGCGCAGCAGTTACCTGCAAATGCTAGCCGCCAGCGCGCTGTTCATCGGGTTGTGCTTTTTCGGACCGCTGAACTGGATCAGCGGCCTGATCCTGCTGGCGGGTCTGTTTGCGATGCTGACCCATGCGGTCGTCACCGGGCTGCGCAGCCCGAAACCGCCAGAGGTCGAAGGTGCGGATCCGTCCATGGCCTGGGGCAAGATCATCCTGTTTCTGGTGCTGGGTCTGGTCGGTTTGCCGCTGGGTGCGAACCTGCTGATCCGGGGCGCGACCGTGATCGCGCAGAACTTTGGTCTGTCCGACAGCGTGATCGGGTTGACCCTGGTCGCCGTCGGCACGTCCTTGCCAGAACTGGCGACGACGGTGATGGCAGCACTGCGGCGGCAGGCGGATGTGGCGCTTGGCAACGTGATCGGGTCCAATATGTTCAACATTCTGGGGATCATGGGGGTTGCCACGCTGGTCGGTCAGGTGCCGGTGGATGCGCAGTTCCTGTCATTCGACCTGTGGGTCATGCTGGGGGCATCCCTGATCATGATCCCCTTTGTGTTCTTTCGCGCGAACATCAACCGCATCTGGGGGATCGGCCTGACCGCCGCCTATGCGGCCTATATCTGGGCCTTGTTGTGAGGGCGCTTGTCACAGGCGCCGCAGCGCGTCTGGGGCAGGCGATGGCGCTGACGCTGGCGGATGCGGGTTATGACGTGGCGGTGCATTATGCGGGGTCCGCAGATGGTGCCGCGGCCACGGCCGACATGATCCGGAAGCGGGGACGACAGGCCGTCACCCTGCAGGCCGATCTGCTGGACGAGGATGCGACCCATGCGCTGGTGCCCCGCGCCGTCGCCGCCCTGGGCGGGCCGCTGACCGTGCTGGTAAACAACGCGTCGATCTTTAAACACGACGACATCACGACCGCAACGCGCGACAGCTGGGACCGGCACATGGGGTCGAACCTGCGCGCGCCGCTGGTCCTGACCCAGCATTTTGCGGCACAGGCGCCTGACCCCCTCATCGACGCAGGCGGCGAACCGGTCGCACAGGCGCTGGTGGTCAACATGCTGGACCAGCGTGTGCACAAGCTGACGCCGGAATTCATGACCTATACGCTGGCCAAGATGGGACTGTGGACCCTGACGCGGACAGCCGCACAGGGGCTTGCGCCGCGCGTCCGGGTCAATGGCATCGGGCCGGGACCCACCTTGCGGGGCGGACGGCAGTCGGAAGACCACTTTGCCCGGCAAAGAGCATCCACGATCCTTGGCCGCGGGGCCGACCCTGCGGATATCACGGCGGCCCTGCGGTATCTGCTGACCGCAAAGGCGGTGACGGGGCAGATGATTGCCGTGGATGGCGGACAGCATCTGGCATGGCAGACCCCTGATGTGCTGGGGGTTGAATGATGGCCGAAGCGAAGTTGTGCACCTTGGCCCGCATGATCGGACCAAGTCATTGATTAACCTCTCAAATGCGTGATTTTACAATTCCTTCATAAATAAAGTTTGTCAGATCAAGGGGTTGGATATTTGCCTCTTTTTAAGGCAAACTGATGAAGCCTAGGCTGTGCAAGGAAAAATCCAGTCTCACGCTGAATTGCCCACGGTGTTATCCACAGTTTCGGTGGATGCCTTATATCTTGTCCCTGACAGCCTGACGGTGCAGGGCACGGCAGAATCAGGCAGACTGCCGGAACGCACAAGCCGACGGGTTGCCCCTGATCCGGATGCTGCCATCCTTGTGATCCCTGACCGAATGCGAAGCGACCCATGACCGAACCCACATCCGGCACACCCTCTGACGCGCCCCTGACGGGATATGCCTGCATCGCGGCCTTTGTGCGCACGCTTGATTCCTCGCCGGGGGTCTACCGGATGCTGGATGGTGACAGCCGCGTGCTTTATGTCGGCAAGGCCCGCAACCTGAAGGCGCGGGTCAGCAACTATGCCCGGCCCGGCCCCCATTCCGGGCGCATCGCGCGGATGATTCGTGAAACGCAGTCCATGATGGTGCTGACCACCCGCACGGAAACCGAGGCGCTGTTGCTGGAACAGAACCTGATCAAGCAACTGAAGCCGCGTTACAACGTGCTGTTGCGCGACGACAAGTCATTCCCCAACATTCTGGTCACCACCGGCCATGACTGGCCGCAGATCAAGAAGCACCGCGGTGCCAAGACGGAAAAGGGTAACTATTACGGCCCCTTTGCCGGGGCAGGCGCCGTGAACCGCACGCTCAACCAGTTGCAGCGGGTGTTTTTGCTGCGCAACTGTTCCGATCAGGATTTCGAGACGCGGACGCGGCCCTGCCTGCAATACCAGATCAAGCGCTGCTCCGGTCCTTGCTGCGGGCTGGTCAGCACAGTGGACTATGCCGGGGCCGTGCGCGATGCACAGGCGTTTCTGTCCGGGCGCACAAAGGGCATCCAGGAAGCACTGGCCAAGGAAATGTCCGCCGCATCAGAAGCGATGGAGTTTGAGCGCGCCGCCGCGATGCGCGACCGGATCAAGGCGCTGACGCAGGTGCAGACCGCGCAGGGCATCAATCCCAAGGGGGTCGAGGAGGCCGATATCATCGGTCTGCATATCGACGGCGGGCAGGCCTGCGTGCAGGTATTCTTTATCCGCGCCAACCAGAACTGGGGCAACCACGACTATTACCCCCGGATCAGTGGCGATGAAGATGCGTCAGAGGTGATGGAGGCCTTTGTCGGTCAGTTCTATACCGACCGCGATCCGCCAAAAATGCTGATCCTGTCGCATGGTCTGGACAACGACGACCTGATGGCGGCCGCCCTGACGGAAAAGCTGGGCCGCAGGGTCGACATCACGATCCCCCAGCGCGGCGAAAAGGCCGAACTGGTGCAGGGCGCGCTGCGCAATGCCCGCGAAAGTCTGGCCCGCAAAATGAGCGAGACCGCGACCCAAGGGAAGCTTTTGAAAGGTGTGGCCACGGCCTTTGATCTGCCCAAGGTGCCCGAACGGGTCGAGGTTTATGACAACAGCCACATTCAGGGCAGCTTTGCCGTCGGGGCGATGGTCGTCGTGGGCCGTGACGGGTTCGAGAAGAACCAGTATCGCAAGTTCAACATCCGGGGCGACGACCTGACACCGGGCGACGATTTCGGGATGATGAAAGAAGTGCTGACCCGCAGGTTCCAGCGCCTGCTGAAAGAAGACCCCGACCGCAAGGCAGGCACATGGCCGGACCTGCTATTGATCGACGGCGGGGCAGGACAGGTCAGCGCCGTGCGCAGCATCATGCAGGACCTTGGCGTGGGCGATGTGCCGATGGTGGGCGTGGCCAAAGGTGTGGACCGCGACGCGGGCAAAGAGGAATTCCACCGCACAGGCAAACCCGTCATGGCCCTGCGCCACAACGATCCGGTGCTGTATTTCATCCAGCGGATGCGTGACGAAGTGCACCGTTTTGCGATCGGAACGCACCGGGCCAAGCGCGCCAAGGCCATAGGTGCCACGCCACTGGACGATGTGCCGGGGGTGGGTGCCACGCGCAAACGTGCGCTGCTGGCGCATTTCGGATCGGCAAAGGCCGTCGCCCGCGCCAATCTGGCGGATCTGCTGGCCGTATCAGGGATCAGTCAGGCGATGGCGCAGACCATCTACGATTATTTTCACGAAAACGGCTGAGGCCGCGACAGGGGACATGGGGGGCCAGCCCCCCGGCCGCCTGCGGCGTCCACCCCCCGGGATATTTTTGACGAGAAGAAGCAGGGGACTTTTGGACCATCTGGCCTATCTGAACCGCAACGACTAGGATGCCGTCATGACCCTCAATCTGCCCAATATCCTGACGATCCTTCGGTTGCTGGCAGCCCCCGGTATCGCGATCATGTTTTTGTATTTCAACCGGCCTTGGGCGGACTGGTTCGCGCTTGTGCTGTTTGTCAGCGCGGCCCTGACGGATTTCGTCGATGGATACCTGGCCCGTGCCTGGAAACAGGAAAGCCGGTTCGGGGCGATGCTGGACCCCATCGCGGACAAGGCCATGGTGATCATCGCGCTGTTGGTCATCACTGGCTTTTCCGGGATGAACCCGTGGATCCTGCTGCCCGCGACCTTTATCCTGTTTCGCGAAGTCTGTGTATCTGGCCTGCGGGAATTTCTGGGATCAAAGGCAGGCCTGTTGCAGGTGACAACCCTGGCCAAGTGGAAAACGACAGCGCAGATGGTCGGGATTGCCCTGTTGTTCGCCACGGGCGCGTTCGAGCATTATCTGGGCATGCAGACCTTTGGCATGGGCCGCGTCATGCGCGACAACGTGCTGGCCGGCAATATCCCTGACAATCTGGGTCTCGTCTGGAAATACTGGGGCATGATGCTGAGCTGGTATGCCGGAATCACCGTGTTGTGGCTGGCCGCGGTCCTGACGGTGGTGACGGGTTGGGATTATTTCCGTAAAGCCTTGCCCTATCTGAGGGATGCGTGATGGATGTGCTGTATTTCGCATGGGTCCGCGAACGGATCGGCGTGCCGCGGGAACGGATCGACACGGAGGCCGCCACGGTCGCGGATCTTGTGGCGGAATTGATCGCGCGCGACGCGCGCTACGCGGCTGCCTTTGCTGATACGGCAGCCTTGCGGGTCGCTGTCGATCAGGTGCTGGCGGATTTCACAGCCCCCCTTGCGGGCGTGCGCGAGGTGGCGTTCTTTCCGCCGATGACGGGCGGATGATCGGCGTCCGGGTCCAGCAGGCGCGGTTCGACGCGGGGGTGGAACTGGACGCCTTTACCGCCGGGGTGCCGGGTGCAGGGGCCATCGTCAGCTTTACCGGACTTGTGCGGGATGTGGCGGGCGGGTTGCAGCACATGCAGATCGAACATTACCCCGGCATGACGGAATCCGCGATCACCGAGATTGCGACGCAGGCTGGCCTGCGCTGGTCGCTGCGGGGCGCTGTTGTCATCCACCGCTTTGGGACATTACCGCCGGGTGATCCGATCATGATGGTGGCCACCGCAGCGCCCCACCGCGCCGATGCCTTTGCGGCGGCGGATTTTCTGATGGATTACCTGAAATCCCGCGCACCGTTCTGGAAAAAAGAAGTCACGGCGACCGAGGGCGCATGGGTCGATGCAAAGGCCAGCGATGAAGAATCGCTGGATCGCTGGCGCTAAACCGGTTTGCGGCCGGTCGCGGCAAGTGCTGCGTGGCAGTGGCACGGCAGGATATGGTCGTTCACAAGGCCGCAGGCCTGCATCACCGCATAGACAATTGTTGGTCCGCAAAACTTGAACCCTGCCGCCTTGAGATCGCTGGAAATACGGTGCGACAGGGGCGTCGCGGCGGGCACGTCCGCCATGACGGATCGCCGTGGCTGCAACGGGACCCCGTCCACATAGCGCCACAGGAATGTATCGAATCCGGTCGTGGCCTCTATCTTTTGCCATGCACGGGCGTTGCTGATCGCCGCTGCGATCTTGCCTTTGTGGCGCACGATACCGGGGTCGGCCGCAAGGCGCGCAATATCAGCCTCGCCCCAGTGTGCGATCACATGGGGATCAAAACCTGCAAAGGCCGCGCGGAAATTGTCGCGCTTTTTCAAGATCGTGATCCATGACAGGCCCGCTTGAAAGCCGTCCAGCACCAGCTTTTCGAACAAGGCGCGGCTGTCGTATTCCGGCACGCCCCATTCGGTGTCGTGATAAGCCTGATAGATCGGATCGGACCCGGCCCATGTGCAGCGAAACAAGGTCATTGCGAAATCCTTTCGTGGCACCTTAACCCGGTGTTAGGCGCGGGGCGGCATTGTGACAAGGCCCAGATACGGACCCCCCGACCATGTCGCAGACCCACCGCCCTGTCACCGATGATCCGGCCACCGCCTTTACCGACCCGCTGCAATTTGCGTTTGCCAGCCGGGATGCGGATACGCCGAAACTGGTGGCGCGGGCCTTGGATCTGGGGCGCGCGCAACTGGCCTTTCAACCGATTGTCGTGGCCACCGATCTGCGCAAGGTCGCCTTTTACGAAGG
>JBBREW010000162.1:0-6546 GCA_038225335.1 Rhodobacterales bacterium | reverse complement strand
GCGCCCAGCAATTCCCGCGACCCACAGTCCGAAATCAGGGCGCTGTGAAACCCCTTGTCATAGTGTTTCCAGCGGCTCGCGTGTTGGGTTTCGCCCCGCTGCATGTGCCGTTCAGTCACGCTCAGCATATGATGGGCGCCGACAACACGGCCTTCCCAGTCAAGGGTGCCGTTCTGAAAGGCGCGGCGCAGCGCGTGGGTTTCCAGCAGTTCACGCAGTTCGGCAAGGTTTTCAAATTCCTGCTGGGACACAGGCGTGACAGCGAACCCTTTTTGCCCTTCGGCGATCACCAGACCTTCGCCGGTCAGGCGGTTCAGGATTTCCCGCAGCGTGCTGACGCTGGCCCCATAGGTTTCGCGCAGGTTTTCCAGCCGCAGTTTTGCACGCGGTGCAAGCCTGCCTTGAATGATATCCTGACGGATCGTGCGATAGGCCTGTTCGCTGGCTGTGCCGATCATCACATCATGGCCCCGTCAAAATTCATGTTGATCTTGTCTCATGCCCAAGAACGTCAAACAACTCCCAAGAATGGATGATGAAATTAGAAATATCATATGATAATGTAAATAACAGGTTGATTTGTCGTTCCTAGGATTTAAGGTGCCCCCTGTGAGGCGCCGAAGGGCCCGCACACAGGGTGGAAATGAGGGAGGAAACCATGAAACCTTACGTCTCGCGGCGGGCATTGATGCTGGCTGGCGCTGTGGCGCTGACAGTCGGAACCATGCAGATCGGCGCAGCCAGCGCGCAGGACAATCCTGTGTTGCGGTTCTCGGCCGTATTTTCGGATCAGGATATCCGTGCCCAGATGATGGAACGCTTTACCGAAAGCACCGCTGATCTGGTCACGATGGAAATGCATTACGGCGGCACACTGTTCAGTCAGGGCACCGAACTGGTCGCCCTGCAGCGCGGTAACCTTGAAATGGGGAACATCGCACCGCAGGATATCGCCAATCAGGTGCCGGCATGGTCGATCCTGACCTCTGCCTATCTGTTCCGCGATCCCGCACACCTGCAGGCCTTCTTTGCCTCTGACGCCGGAACAGAGATGAAAACACTGGTCGAAGACCAGCTGGGCATCCATATCCTTGGGCCAACCTATTTCGGGTCCCGTCATCTGGGGCTGAAGCCGGAACAGCGGATCGAAACGCCTGCTGATCTGTCAGGTATCCGCCTGCGGATGCCACCGGGTGAATCCTGGCAATTCCTGGGCGAATCAATCGGGGCCAACCCCACGTCGATGGCCTATGCAGAGGTGTATACCGGCTTGCAGACAGGTGCTATCGACGGGCAGGACAACCCCTTGCCCAACGTCGAAAACATGAAGTTCTATGAAGTCATGTCGCAGATCGCGCTGACGTCGCACCTTGTGGCGTTCGACCTGCTGACGATTTCATCGGCCGCATGGGACGCGATGAGCGCCGAAGAGCAGGCGGCATTCCAGACCGCAGCGGACGAGGCGATGGCGTGGTCGGCGGCGGAACATCAGCAAAGAGAAGCCGAACTGGCCACCTTCTTTGAAGAGCAGGGATTGGATGTCTATACGCCCGACGTCGACGCGTTCCGCGCATTTGCGCAGGACAAATACCTGAACTCTCCGCTGTCGGAAAGCTGGCCTGACGGCATGCTGGAGCGTATCAACGCGCTTTGACCTTTAACGGACAAAGGCCGGCCATCTGTGCCGGCCTTTGACGCCTTGCACCCCAAAGGTCAGACCGATGATGCAGACTGCGCGTAAAATCGCCCGCTTTCTTTCGCTTGCGGCAGAGGCGGTGGCGGCCATGATGCTGGCCGTCATGTTCCTGTCGTTCCTTGTGACGATCCTGTTCCGCTATGTTCTGAACTGGCCGACCGGTTGGGCGTCGGAACTCAGCTCTGTCATGTGGGTCTGGCTGGTGTTGTGGGGGGCCGCCTTTGTGGTGCGCGAGCGTGAAGAAATCCGGTTCGACATCATCTATGGATCGGCACCGCCTGCGGCCCGCAGGATTTTTACCATCATCATCGCCATCGGCGTGGTCGGGCTGTTCGCCTTTTCGCTGCCTGCGGTCTGGGACTATGTGACCTTCATGAAGGTGCAAAGCACCTCCTATCTCAAGATCCGCTATGACTGGCTTTATTCCATCTACGTCGTTTTCGCGGTTGCCGTGATCGTCCGTTACATCTGGCTGGCGGCCGCCGCCCTGGGTGAAACCCTGTCGGCCACGCCGTTCGACACATCCGACAAGGAGGTCTGAGCGTGGACCCGTTTTCCGCTGCCTTGGGCATGATCTGTTTTCTGGCCCTGTTCGGATTGCCGATCGGTCTGTCGATGATTTCCGGGTCGATCCTGTATCTTTACATGCGCGGTCAGGACATGGGCCTTGTGGCCGAACGTCTGCTGAACAGCATGTTTTCGGGCTATGTCATCCTTGCGGTGCCGCTGTTCATTCTGGCGGCAGAGCTGATGAATTCCGGGTCCATGACGGACCGGCTGCTGCGGTTCTGCAATGCTTTTGTGGGGCGGTTCCGGGGCGGGTTGGCCCATGTGAACATCGTGCAGTCGCTGATCTTTTCGGGCATGTCCGGGTCCGCATTCGCGGATGCGGCCGGCACGGGCCGGATCATCGCCAACATGATGACGCGCGACGGCCGCTATACCAAAAGCTTTGCAGCGGCCCTGACCGCCAGTGCGGCCGTGATCGGTCCCATCGTGCCGCCGTCGATCCCGATGGTTCTTTATGCCCTCGTGTCCAATACATCGATCGGGTTTCTGTTTCTGGCAGGGGTCATTCCCGGTGTGCTGATGGCGCTGATGCTGATGGTGCTGGTCGTGGTCCAGTCACGCCGCCAGAATTTCCCGGTCGAGGCACCAACTCCCCTGCGCGAACTGCCGGGGATCACCCTGCATGCGTTTCCGGCCCTGTTGATGCCGGTCGTCCTGCTGGGTGGCATCTATTCCGGTGCGATGACCCCGACAGAGGCGGCAGCGGTCGCGGCGGCCTATGCGTTCATCGTGTCGGCGGTGCTGTACCGGTCGATCACATTGCGCAATCTTTATGCGTCGCTGACCACGGGTGCGCGGTCGTCGGCGTCCATCGGGATGCTGATCGCAGGCGCGCTGGTGTTCAACTATGTCGTCACCGCGGAAAACATCCCACAGGCGCTGCGGGCCTATCTGTCGGACTGGAACCTGACCGCGCTGCAGTTCCTGCTGCTGGTCAATATCGTGCTGCTGTTGCTGGGTGCCATGCTGGAAGGCACCGCCATTCTGCTGATCATTGTCCCGGTGTTCATTCCCACGGCAGTCTCTCTTGGGATTGATCCGGTCCATTTCGGCGTCGTCGTCGTGGTCAATATCATGATCGGGCTGATCACGCCGCCCTACGGTCTGCTGATCTTCATCATGCAAAGCATCACACAGGCAAGGCTGAAGGATATCTTTGCCGACCTTGTGCCTTTCATCATCATGCTTCTGCTTGTGCTGGCGGCGCTGACCTTGTTCCCCGACCTTGTGCTGTGGCTGCCCCGGCAGTTCGGCTACCAAGGATGACTGACAGAAAGGCAAATCCCGTGTCACATGCGATCCATATCATCAACGGTCCAAACCTGAACCGGCTTGGCACCCGAGAGCCGGACATCTATGGCCACACCACACTGGCCGAGGTCGAACAGATGTGCCGCGATGCGGCCGGTGACCGCGATGTGGTGTTCCATCAATCCAACGCAGAACATCAGATCATCGACTGGATTCACGCGGCGATTGATACGGGCGCTGCTGCGCTGATCATCAACCCGGCCGGGCTGACCTTTACCTCTGTCCCGATCATGGATGCGCTGAAGATGTTTCCGGGTCCGGTCATCGAACTTCACATCTCGAATATCCACCGTAGAGAAGCGGTCTATCACCGGTCGCTTGTCTCGACTGTGGCGACGGCGGTGATCGCGGGTCTGGGGCCGCTTGGTTACCGCAGCGCCGTCGCGGCCGCCTGCCACATGACCGCCTGACAGGACCGCCAGAAAGAGAACGCGATGCATTGGACACCGACGACACCCATCAAACTCGGCCTGATCGGTGACAACATCACACGGTCCAGATCACCACGCCTGCACCGCACCGCAGGACAACTGACCCGGCACCCCGTGACCTATGACCGGTTGATCCCGAAGGACATGGGACTGACCTTTGACGAGGTGTTCGATCAGGCGCGTCTGGGCGGTTATCGCGGCATCAACATCACCTATCCTTACAAAGAGGTGGTGACGGCCAAGGTCACGGTCACTGATCCGGCGGTCCGCGCCATCGGCGCGGTGAACACCGTGGTGTTCGCGGCAGACGGCCCGCTGGGGTTCAATACCGATTACACCGGGTTCATCAGCGCCTATCGGCGTGTGCGCGACACGCGGCCCCCCGGCACCGTCTGTCTGATCGGCACCGGGGGCGTGGGCAAGGCTGTGGCCTTTGGCCTGATCGCGTTGCGGGCCAAGGCTGTCCGCTGCGTCGATCTGGACCGGGTCAAGGCGCAGGCCCTTGTGGATGCGCTGCGGGCGCTTGGGTCGGATACGGCGGTTGAAACCTGCGCCGACGCCGTCACGGCCGCGCAGGGGGCCGACGGTATCATCAACTGCACGCCACTGGGCATGACAGGGATCGGCGGCACGCCCTTGCCACCTGCGGCGATGCTGGGCGCGCAATGGGCGTTTGATGCGGTCTATACGCCTGTCGACACCCCCTTTCTGCAAGACGCAGCACAGGCCGGACTGACGGTCATTTCAGGATACGAGCTGTTTTTTGGGCAAGGCGTCGATGCCTGGGCCATCTTTACGGATCTGCCGTTGGATCATGCGACCCTGCGGACCGCGATACAGGAGGACGGCGCGTGAAAACATCCATCGCCACCGTGTCTATCGCCGGCAATCTTGTCGAAAAACTCGAAGCGATTGCCGCCGCCGGATTCGACGGGATCGAAATCTTTGAACAGGATTTCATCACGCATGACGGCAGTCCGCGCGACGTGGGCAACCTGATCCGGTCCATGGGGCTGAAAATCACCCTGTTCCAGCCGTTCCGCGATTTTGAAGGCTTGCCCGACCCGCTGCGGGCCAAGGCCTTTGACCGCGCCGAACGCAAATTCGATCTGATGCAGGAACTGGGCACCGATCTGGTGTTGATCTGTTCGTCCTGCCATCCTGCGGCGCTGGGCGGTATCGACCGCGCGGCGGCGGATTTCAACGCCCTTGGCGAACGCGCGGCCAAACGCGGTCTGCGCGTGGGGTTCGAGGCGCTGGCCTGGGGGCGGCATGTCAATGACCACCGCGACGCCTGGGAAATCGTGCGCCGCGCCGATCACGCCAGCGTCGGTCTGATCCTAGACAGCTTTCACACCCTGGCCCGCAAGATCGACCCCGAAACCATCCGCCGCATCCCCGGGGACAGGATCTTCTTTGTCCAGCTGGCCGATGCGCCGCTGATCGCGATGGACCTGCTCTATTGGTCCCGCCATTTCCGCAACATGCCGGGCGAAGGCGATCTGGCTGTGATCGATTTCACCAAGGCGGTGATGGCAACGGGCTATGCCGGGCCCATATCGCTTGAAATTTTCAACGACCAGTTTCGGGGCGGACAGGCCAAGGCGGTGGCAAAGGACGGATATCGGTCGCTGGTTGCCCTGATGGACGATGTGCACCGCGCGGAACCGTCCGGCAGTCCGCGCCCGGTGGCCCCTTTGATGCCGCCCCGGTCGCGGGTGACGGGCCTGTCATTCGTGGAATTCGCAACCCGTGGCGACGATGCGGACAGGCTTGAAACCATGCTGGCCACCTTGGGGTTCCAGCACGCTGGCACGCATATCGCAAAGAAACTGACGCTTTGGACCCAAGGGGCCATCCGCATCGTGGTGAACCGGGAAGATACAGGTTACGCCGCCAGCGCCTATACCATGCATGGCACGACCGTCTGTGACATCGGTATCGCGGTCGATGACGCGCAGGCCACGGTTGATCGTGCGCAACGTCTGGGTGCCGACGCGTTTCGCCAGCCGACCGGACCCGGAGAGCTGGATATCCCGGCGATCCGCGGGCTCAGCGGCAGTGTGTTGCATTTCATCGACACGGACAGCGGGCTGAACGATGTCTGGACTGTTGAATTCACGCCGACCCGGACAACTGCGGCCGACGCGGGGCTGACGCGGATCGACCATCTGGCCCAGACCATGAGCTATGATGAAATGCTCAGCTGGTCGCTGTTTTATACAACCCTTTTCAACATGGGCAAAACGCCGATGGTTGATGTCGTCGATCCCGACGGGCTGGTGCGCAGTCAGGGGATCGAGACAGCGGACGGTGCGTTCCGCATCACGCTGAACGGCGCGGAAACCCATCGCACGATGGCGGGACATTTTCTGGCCGACAGCTTTGGCGCGTCGATCCAGCATATCGCGCTGGCCAGCGACGACATCTTTGCCACGGCTACGGCGCTGACGGCGCGGGGGTTCAGGGCCTTGCCGATGTCGGACAATTACTATGCCGATCTGGCGACGCGGTTCGATCTGGATGCGGACCTGCTGG
>JBBREW010000161.1:0-6563 GCA_038225335.1 Rhodobacterales bacterium | reverse complement strand
GGCGACAACAGGATCGGCGGCTGGTATTCCTATCGCGCGTCAAAGGCTGCGCTGAACCAGATCGTGCACGGGGCGGCGGTCGAACTGGGGCGCAGTCACAAGGACAGCATCGTCGTGGCCCTGCATCCCGGCACAGTCGCCACGCCCTTCACCGCCGATTATGCGGGCCACCACAAGACGGTGCCACCCGCGCAGGCGGCGGCAAACCTGCTGGCTGTCATGGATGGTCTGGACCGGGCGCAGACGGGGGCGTTTTTCGACTATGCGGGGGACAGTGTGCCGTGGTGAACCTTGTTCTGGTGCTGGGGGACCAACTGTCCGACACCCTGTCCGCCTTGCGCGCGGGCGATAAAACCCGTGATGTCGTCGTCATGGCAGAGGTCGCGGACGAGGCGGGTTACGTGCCGCACCACCCCAAGAAGATCGCATTCCTGTTTGCCGCCATGCGCAAATTCGCGGACCGCCTGCGGGCAGACGGCTGGACCGTGGATTATGCGCGACTGACCGATGGCGTCACCTCTATCCCCGGTGCCTTGATGGCGGCGGCCACGCGGCATGACGCGGACCGGGTGATTGCGACGCAGCCGGGTGAATGGCGGCTGATTGCCGCGCTGGACGCGTGCCCCGTGCCGGTGGACCAGCTGCCCGATGACCGTTTTATCGCGTCGCATCAGGACTTTGCCACTTGGGCAAAGGGGCGCAAGGCGTTGCGGATGGAATACTTTTACCGCGACATGCGCCGCAAGACGGGTCTGATGATGGACGGCGACGCCCCGGCAGGGGGGCAGTGGAATTATGACCACGACAACCGCAAACCCGCCCCCGACTCTGTCGATTACAGCGGCCCCATGCGGTTCACCCCCGATGCGGTGACGCAAGAGGTGCTTGATCTGGTCGCCGCGCGGTTCGGCAATAATTTCGGCGATCTGGATGATTTCTGGTTCGCCACGGACACCGGGCAGGCGCGGCAGCATCTGGCGCATTGGGTGCGCCACGGCCTGCCCCGGTTCGGTGATTTTCAGGATGCGATGCTGGATGACAACCGGTTCCTGTATCATGGCATTGTCGGGCTTTACATCAATGCAGGGTTGCTTGATCCGATGGAGGTCTGCCGCGCAGTCGAGGCCGCATGGCGGGCAGGGGATGTGCCGATTAACGCGGCCGAAGGGTTCATCCGCCAGATCATCGGCTGGCGTGAATACGTGCGCGGCATCTATTTTCTGGAAGGTCCCGATTATGTCACCCGCAACGGGTTGAAACATGACCGCGACCTGCCGCCCGTATACTGGGGCGGGGCCACGCGGATGCGCTGCATGGCCAAGGCCGTGGCGCAGACGCAGGCAGAGGCCTATGCCCACCACATCCAGCGGCTGATGGTCACGGGCAATTTCGCGCTGTTGTCAGGGATCGATCCGGCGCAGGTGCATGAGTGGTATCTTGCGGTCTATGCCGACGCCTATGAATGGGTCGAGGCGCCAAATGTCATCGGCATGAGCCAGTTTGCCGACGGCGGGATCATCGCCAGCAAACCCTATGTCAGTTCCGGCAATTACATCCACAAGATGTCGGATTACTGCGGCAAATGCGCCTACAAGGTCACAACCAAGACCGGCTCGGATGCCTGCCCGTTCAATCTGCTCTATTGGCATTTCCTGAACCGCCACAGGGACCTGTTCAAGGGCAACCCGCGGATGGGTAACATGTATGCGGTCTGGGACCGGATGGATGCGGACAAGCGGGCCACCATCATCGCCGAGGGTGACACGATCCTGTCGCGGCTGGACGCCGGCGAGGCGGTCTAGGCCGCCCGCAATGTCAGGCTGCCAGCAGTTTCAGGCCGCCAGCGCCTTGTCCTGCATCACCTCTGCCGCGATCTCGAAGCTGCGGATGCGGGCGTCGGGATCATGGATCTGTCCGGTCAGGATGACCTCGTCCGGTTGATAGCGGGCGATCAGGTCTGCCAACTGGCGGCGCACGGTTGCGGGGCTGCCCACTGCGGAAATGCGCAACGCCTGATCCACGCCCGCCCGCACGCCCGCACCGATCAGACCGTCGATGTCATCGACAGGGGCGGGCAGCTTGCCGGGTTTGCCGGTGCGCAGGTTGGCAAAGGCCTGTTGCACCGATGTCCGCAGGCGGTGGGCGGCCGCATCGCTATCGGCGGCGATCACATTGGCAGCCAGCATGAAATGCGGCCTGTCCAACTGCGGTGACGGGCGAAATGTGCTGCGATAGGTGGCGATGGCATCCTCCAGCGCGTCGGGGGCAAAGTGGCTGGCAAAGGCGTAAGGCAGACCAAGGTAGGCCGCCAACTGGGCACCGAACAGCGAACTGCCCAGCATCCAGACCGGCACATGGGTGCCTTGACCGGGGTGCGCCTGCACAGGGTTCTGCGGGTCAGCGTCGCCTAGATAGCCCATCAGTTCCACGACATCCTGCGGGAAGGTATCGCCGCGCCGGTCCACGCGCATCGCCCGCATCACATGCCCGTCGCCACCCGGTGCCCGCCCAAGGCCAAGGTCGATCCGGTCGGGATAGAGGGTGGCCAGCGTGCCGAACTGTTCGGCAATCGCCAGCGGCGCATGGTTGGGCAGCATGATGCCGCCGGACCCGACGCGCATCGTCTTGGTGGCCCCCGCGATATGGCCGATCAGAACGGAGGTGGCGGCGGAGGCGATGCCTGCCATGTTGTGATGCTCTGCCAGCCAATAGCGGTGATACCCCAACGCCTCTGCCCGCTGGGCCAGGGTGACGCTGGCGGCGATCGCCTCGGCGGCTGTGCTGCCGACCGGGACGGGGGCAAGATCAAGGATGGAATAGTGCATGACAGATATCCGTTCGGGAATGTTCACAAAATGTAGGCAGTCCCGCCCCGCACACAAGGGGTTCGGGGCCGTGGAACGGCCTGCATGGCAGGTGGAAACGGATCGTTACTCTGTCGTCTCAGCTGCATCCGGCGCTGGACCCGCAGCACCTTCTGTCACGCCGGTCGCGTCATCCGCACTGTCCGCCGGGGTCACGGTCGCCACTGCCGGGGCCAAAAGCGCGCCATCCGCCCAGTCACCGCTGGTCTGTTCGCCCGTGGCATAGCGCATGGTGCCGGGGCCTTCACGCCGGCCGCGCACAAAGCTGCCTTCATAGATGTCGCCGTTGACATAAGTGGCGATACCGGTGCCGGAAATCTCTCCGTCCTCCCATGCGCCTGCATAGACAAAACCGTCGGGCAGGGTGATCGTGCCGTCGCCGTGGCGCTGGCCGTTCAGGAATTCGCCCTGATACACGGTGCCGTCCGCATAGGTCGCGGTGCCGACCCCGTTGCGTTGGCCATCGGCCCATGCGCCCGCATAGGTATAGCCGTCAGGATAGGTCATCTGACCTTGGCCGTGGTTCTGGGCGTTCACGAACTCACCCACATAGACCAGCCCGTTGGCATAGGTCGCGATGCCGCGTCCGTCGATCACGCCGTTGGTCCATTCCCCCTCGTAGGACGACCCGTCGGGATATGTGATCCGGCCCACGCCATTGGCCAGATCGGCGGTGAAATCGCCGGTATAGACCGCGCCGTCCGGATAGGTGACTTCGCCTTTGCCCGAAATCTGGCCATCAACCCATGATCCGTCATAGCGGTACCCATCGGTACCGGTGAATGTGCCGATCCCACTGCGTTTGTCATCGACGAAACCGCCCGCATAGACGTCGCCGTTGGCATAGGTCACGGTGCCCGCGCCCTGCCTGCGGCCCGCCACAAGCTCTCCTTCGTAGACGTCGCCGTTGGATTGGGTCAGGGTGCCGCTGCCCGCGATCTGGCCCTGAACCCAGGTGCCGCTGTAGATCATCCCGTCGGTCATGGTCAGCGTGCCGGTGCCATCGCGTTCACCCGATGTCAGCGCCCCTTCATAGACCGCGCCGTCCGCATAGGTGATGCGCCCGACGCCTTCCTTGACGCCGTTGATCCAAGGTCCTGCGTATTCGTAACCGTCCGGCCCGCGCATGGTGCCGGTCCCGTGGTGCATCGCATTGCGGAATTCGCCTTCGTAGATCATCCCGTTGGCATAGCGCGCGACGCCCTGCCCATTGATATTGCCCGCCTCCCAGTCGCCTTCGTAGGTGCCGCCGTCCGCAAAGGCGATGATGCCGGTGCCATCGGGCTTGCCTGCGACAAAAGTGCCTTCATAGACCGACCCATTCGGAAACGTGGCCTTGCCGGTTCCGCTGATTTCGCCCTGCACCCAATTGCCGGAATATTCGTATCCATTGGGAAGGGTGTAGGTCCCCGTCCCGTGCTGTTTACCGTTCAGGAACGCGCCTTCATAGACGCCACCATCGTCATATTGCTTTGTTTCGATGGTCGCCGACCGGTCTGCGGTCTGGTCTGCCGCCGCGTCTGCTGTCTGGGCTGTGGCAGGGCCTGCCGTCATCAGCGCCAAAAGCGCCGCCGTTGCGAAACGCATCATGTGGTGTTCCCATCTGGTGTCCTTGCCGGGAAAGGTAAAGATTTCGGCGCGCCCTGACAACGGGTGCAGACCCTGTCCGGCGGGTTTCCCTTGGCGCGATATCTGCTATCTGCGTCACAAACCAGAGAGGTGGCCCATGTCCGATCCCTATCGCATCACGCTGGCGCAGCTGAACCCGACGGTGGGCGATCTGGCTGGAAACGCGGCCAAGGCGCTGGATGCCTGGCGGCAGGGGCGGGATGCCGGTGCGCAGATGGTGGCGCTGCCGGAAATGTTCATCACCGGTTATCAGACACAGGACCTGATCCGGCGTCCGGCCTTTGTCCTTGATGCCGTGGCGCAGATCACGGCGCTTGCTGCCGCCTGTGCCGATGGCCCGGTGCTGATGATTGGCGGCCCCTGCCTTGACGGGGTCAAGCTGCACAACAGTTATTACATGCTTGCAGGCGGGCAGATCGCCGGGCGCGCGGACAAGTATTTCCTACCCAATTACAACGTCTTTGACGAAGTGCGTCTGTTCAGCCGTGGCCAGATCCACGGCCCCTTTGCCACATCCGGACCGCGCATCGGCACCCCCATCTGCGAAGACGCATGGTATCCCGACGTGGCCGAAGCACAGGTCGAAAGCGGGGCACAGGTCCTGCTGGTGCCCAATGGCAGCCCCTATTTCCGCGACAAATTCGCCGTGCGCATGAACAACATGGTTGCCCGCGTGATCGAAAATGACGTGCCGCTGATCTATCTGAACATGGTGGGCGGTCAGGACGACCAATTTTTCGACGGCGGGTCCTTTGTGCTGAACCGCGGCGGGGCGCTGGCGGTGCAACTGCCCTTCGGCGAGGAGGCGATTGCCCATGTCGATCTGACCCGGGCTGGCGCGGACTGGGTGGCCGCACCCGGCATGCTGGCGCGGCAGCCCGACATGATCGAACAGGATTACCGGGCCATGGTCGAAACCCTGCGCGATTACTGCGCGAAAACCGGGTTCAAAAAGGTGCTGCTGGGTCTGTCGGGCGGTGTGGACAGCGCGATTGTCGCGGTGATCGCGGCGGATGCGCTGGGACCGGACAATGTGCGCTGCGTCATGCTGCCGAGCCGCTATACCTCGCAAAGCTCGCTGGATGACGCGCAGGCGGTGGTGACGGCGCTGGGCTGCGCCTTTGATACGGTCCCGATTTCCGACCCTGTGGATGCGGTGGGCGCGGCATTGGCCGGTTTGTTTGCCGATCATGCGCCGGATCTGACCGAAGAAAACATCCAAAGCCGGATGCGGGGGCTGCTGCTGATGGCGCAGTCGAACAAATTCGGGGAAATGCTGCTGACCACCGGCAACAAGTCAGAGGTCGCCGTCGGCTATGCCACGATCTATGGCGACATGGCGGGCGGATATAACCCGATCAAGGATCTGTATAAAACGCGGGTTTTCGATATCTGCCGCTGGCGCAATGCACATCACCATCCCTGGATGCTGGCCCCCGCCGGTACGGTGGTTCCCCTCAGCATCATCGAAAAGCCGCCTAGTGCAGAATTGCGGCCCGACCAACGCGATGACGACAGCCTGCCCCCCTATGATATTCTGGATGGCATCCTGCAGATGCTGGTCGATGACGACGCAAGCATCGCCGATTGCGTGGCAGCGGGATATGAGCGCGACACCGTCATGAAAGTCGAACATCTGATTTATATCAGTGAATACAAGCGGTTCCAGTCCGCACCGGGGACGCGATTGTCGCAACGTGCCTTCTGGCTTGACCGGCGATATCCCATTGTGAACCGCTGGCGCGACAGATCATCATAGGACAGCGCGACCACGCGGCAAGGGGTGACGTGGAGCAGCTTGCAATACCCGCCTAAGTTGTAGTGACCGGGCGGCGGTTATCTGCCAGCAGGTCATGCGACACAGGAACGCATGCCCCCGCCTGATCATTGTTACCTTACATGAACACGCCTTGGCAGTGGCATCGACAATCGGTGTTGCGGGCGTGTTGAGGGATTAATGATGAAACTGACAACATTTACACTGGTATCCGCACTTGCCATGGGCGCCGCACTGCCTGCCGTTGCCCAGACCACCACAGCCCGCGCCGGCACCGAACTGACCGTGCGCGG
>JBBREW010000160.1:0-6566 GCA_038225335.1 Rhodobacterales bacterium | reverse complement strand
CTTTTCCACTGCAAACTTCGCATTCAACATATCCTCGATCGTGCGTCGTTCGCGTAAACTTAGCTCAGTATGTGCCATCTTCCGATCTCCTTGCTTTCCAGCAAGATAGGGCATGTGTCGCAACCCAGATTAGAATGTGCCCGGCTTACACCCGCGGGTCTGATAATACAGATTATGACAAGTAGACCTAGATAGCCGCGCACACCGCACCCCGTGGCGAATCTCTGCCATGGCGGACAATTTGACATTTCCAATCGGGGGCGGGAGTTGCTAAGCAAGCCACAGTTGATGTGGGGGTGACAATGCGCGGACTTGTGGGCCATGGGGCGATGCTGTTGATGCTGGCCAGTCAGGCCGCGGCACAGGACAACGGGCCGTCCTACGCGCTCTTCGGCACGCCCGGCCTGCTGGAAATGCCCACCGCCGAAAGTGCGGATCCCGACGACATCGCGGCCACCGTTGCGCGGTCCCCTTCAGGTGGCACGCGCACGTCTTTTACCTATCAGATCACGTCGCGCCTGTCGGGCAGTTTCCGCTATGGCAACTTCGACCAGTACAGCGAACCCGACGACTTGGGCGACCGCACCACCTACCAGACCTTCGACCGCAGTTTTGACCTGCAATACCGGCTGACCGACGAAAGCCGCTACATCCCCGCGATCGCCGTGGGCCTGCGCGATTTCCTGGGCACGGGTCGGTTCAGTTCTGAATACATCGTGGCATCTAAATCCTTTGGTCCGACACTGGTCGGCACCGTGGGTCTGGGCTGGGGTGCGATGGGGCAGCGGAACGGATTTTCCAATCCACTGGGAGTGATCGACGACTATTTCGACACGCGCCCCGCCTATGTCGACCGGGAATTCGCCACGGATCCGGGCCAAGGCAACGGCGGCACTGTGTCCATCAACCAGTTCTTTCGCGGCGATGCGGCGTTCTTCGCGGGCGTCGAATACCAATACAGCGACACGCTGGGGTTCAAGGCGGAATATTCGTCTATCGCCTATCCAGTGCAGACCTTCGCCCCCGCCATCGAAGTCAAATCGCCGCTGAACTTCGGCGCCTCCCACCGCATCCGCCCCAATATAGAACTGGGGGCCGCGTGGATGTATGGCTCCGAACTCTCCTTGCGCGCCACCTACATCCTGAACCCGACCGAACGGCCCACCGCCTCCGGTCTGGACAAGACCCCGGCGCCTGTCCGCGTGCGCACCGCCGACCAGCGCGCCGCCGTCACTTGGAATCGCAGCGTGCAACCCGAACCTGCGGTACGCAAGGGCCTGTCCGACCTACTCGCGGTGGAGGGCATCGAGTTGATCGGGCTGGAAATCACCGATCGCACAGCGCGCCTGCGCTATCACAACACCCGCTACCGGAGCGAGGCACAGGCCATGGGCCGGGCCGCGAGGATGATGACGCAGGTGATCCCGCCCTCGGTCCAGACCTTCGTGATGGAGCCGGTGCAGAACGGCCTGCCCCTGTCCGCCGTCACCCTGCCGCGCGCCGGTATCGAAGGCTTCGAGAACCGCGTCGGCGGCAGCGATGCGCTGTTGCAGACGGCCGGTTTCGGTGCCGCGGGGTCTGCGCAAGGGCTGGTCATGCAGCCCGATCCAGACCCCCCCTTCCAATGGGGCATCGCCCCCTATTTCAGCCTGATTTTGTTCAACAAGAACAAGCCGCTAAATTTTGACACCGGCCTCGCACTTGATCTGCAATACAACGTGAACCGCAACCTGACACTGGCTGCCCGCGTGCAGCAAAGCGTGCTGGGTGCGCAGGAACCACTGGATGTCTTTGACAACCCCAACGACTACGTCAACGTGCGCACGGACGCGGGCTATTTCGGCCGATCCGGTGCGCCGACGCTGGAATACCTGACCGCGACCTATACAACCCGGCTGACGCCGGACGTCTATGGCCGCGTCACCGCCGGTTATCTGGAACGGATGTACGGCGGTGTCTCGACCGAGGTTCTGTGGAAACCCACCGCCTCCAAGTTCGCCGTCGGCGCAGAGATGAACTATGCCATGCTGCGCGATCAGGACATGGGGCTCGGCTTCGCGCTCTATGAGACGCAAGCAAACGGCGAAAGGGTCGAGGTCGGCGATTATTCCGCCACCACCGCGCATCTGACCGGCTATTACGACATTGGTCGCGGCTATCATGCGTCATTGGGTGTAGGCAAATATCTGGCCGGTGACGTCGGTGCCACCTTTGCGCTGGACCGCGAATATGAAAACGGCTGGAAGATCGGCGGTTATTTTACCCTAACCGACATGCCTTTCGACGACTTCGGCGAAGGGTCCTTCGACAAGGGCATCCGCATCACGATCCCCTATGACTATTTCATCGGCACGCCGTCGCGCAAAACCGTGTCCACCACCGTGCAGTCGCTGACCCGAGACGGCGGGGCCACCCTGGACGTGCAAGACCGGCTTTACGACGTGGTGCGCAGCGGACAGCTGAGCGATCTGACCGATACCTGGGGGCGGTTCTGGCGATGAACATGATGCTGAAGACGACCCTGAAGACAGGGCTGGCCGCCACACTGGCGCTGGCCGTGACCGCCTGCGGACCGCTGAACAAGGGCAACATCGCCACAGGTGCGCTCAAGGCCGCGCAGGCCCGGTTTGGCGGCGCACCGGTAGAACCCGTCCCCACAGCACCGGTGCTGACCGCGGCACAGGTTGCGGCCAATCCAAACGGCTTCATGGTGCTGAACGCCTACAACGGCACGCTGGTCGCCGCCCTGGCGGCGGGTGGCAGCAACGGCAACCGCACCACATGGCTGTCCGCCGAAGGGCTGTCGGTGACGACGCAGAACGGCGTCATGGTGGCGACCCGCGGCTTTCCGCGCGACCTGATGGCGGCGGATGTGGACGGCGTGATGCAGGCCCTGATCGCCGACGGCGGCCCCGCCACGCGCATCCACGAAACCCTGTCGGGCAACGACCAGATCGTCACCCAGCGTTTTGCCTGCACCGTGGCCTCTCAGGGTCGCGAAACCATCGGCATTCTGGGCCGCCCGATCGGGACCGAGGTCTTTGCAGAGGCCTGCCAGTCCGACCGCTTGGCCTTTACCAACCGCTACTGGATCGACGACACCGGGCGCATGGTGCGCAGCCTGCAGGCGATCGCGCCGGATTCCGGCTACGTCCAGCTCGACCGGCCATAAACCTGGCCCCGCATCCGACCCCCGCGCCGCAAGACGGCCTCACGGGGTCGGCCAACGGCGGCCCTTGCCCCGCCACGGAGACTGTGGTTTCTGATTCCCTGTCATGACCACAGTCGATCCCCCCTCTGCCCCCCCCGCGCCCCAGCGCGCGGCCCCGCTGCCACAGACGCTGAAACCCGCCCGTTTCGGCGGTCTGCGTGCCATCATAGCCCTGATGCTGCGCGAGATGGAATCGACCTACGGCCGCCAGCCCGGCGGCTATGTCTGGGCGATCCTGCAACCGGTTGGCATGATCGTGGTGCTGTCGCTGGCGTTCTCCATGCTGGTGCACAAGCCGCCGCTCGGCACCAGCTTCATCTTCTTCTATGCCACCGGGTTCCTACCCTTTGACATGTATGGCACGATGTCGTCCAAGGTCAGCAGTGCGCTGACCTATTCGCGGCCCCTGCTGTCCTATCCGCGCGTCACCTGGATTGACACGATCATCGCGCGGGTGCTGCTGAACGCGCTGACACTGCTGATGGTCTTCTTCATCGTGATTTTCGGGATCATGCTGCTTTACGAAACCCGCGCCATGCTCGACATCACACCGCTGATGCTGGGGCTGGGCATGGCGGTGACCATTGGCGTCGGGGTCGGCACGGTGAACTGCCTGCTGATCGGCCTCTACCCGGTCTGGGGCATCGTCTGGGGGGTCCTGTCGCGCCCGCTGTTTTTGGTGTCCGGCGTACTGTTCATGCCCGAGGACATGCCCCGCCACATCGCCCAATACCTGTATTGGAACCCGCTGGTCCACGCTATTGGGCTAGTGCGCCAAGGCCTCTTCTCGACCTATGACGCGCCCTATGTCTCGCTCGCCTATGGCTACGGCTTCGGGGTGGCACTGTTCGCGGTCGGGCTGATCTTTCTGCGGGCGCATTACAAGACCGTGCTGCAACAATGATGCCGCGGACCCTTCAGCGGCTGATGCTGCCCGACGCCGACCTGCCCCACGCAGAGGCGGTATTCCTGCGCCTGTCGGAGGGGGCCGCGTTTGGCAGTGATGGCGTCAGCATGCCCCGCACCGGGGCCACAATCCGCGCAGACACCTATGCCAACCTCTTCAACCTCGGCACCTGGGCCGCCCATGGTGCCGTCACCGGGCTGGCGCTGGACCTGCGCGGTGACGGGCCGGTGACGCTGCACCTGTGGCAGGTGACCAAGGCCTTTGAGCAGACCCTGTTCCAGGTGGATCTGACCCTGACGCCAGATGGCACCACCCTGCCCGTCACCCCCGTCCGCACTGACGGTCTGCTGATGTGGTCCCTAACCGCGCGCGGCCCCGCACATCTGGGTGATCTGCGCGTCATGGCCTGTGCCACCGCCAGCCCCCCGGTTCGTCTGGCTATCGTCATCACCACCTATCAGCGCGAAGACGCGGTGCAGGCCACCGCCGCCCGGATCGCGGCCTTTCTGGGAGCGGGGCATATGGATCACGCGCATCTGTTCGTCATCGACAACGGGCAGACCGTCACCCTGCCCGCGCACGCGCACCTCACCCTGATCCCCAACCGCAATCTGGGCGGCGCCGGCGGCTTTGCCCGCGGGTTGGCCGCCGCACGGGACGCGGGTACCTTCACCCATGTCCTGTTCATGGACGACGACGCCGCCTTCCAGATGGAGAACCTGACCCGCACAGCAGCCTTTCTGCACCACGCCACCGAACCCGCCACGGCGCTGGCCGGTGCGATGGTCAGCGCCAGGCGCCCTTGGGAGCTGTGGGAGATCGGCGGAGAGGTCGACCGCATCGCCCGGTCGATCTTTGCCGGCACCGACCTGCGTGACACCGCCGCCATCACCGCGATGGAACTTGCGACACCCACCCCCCCCGCCACCGGATTCTATGGCGCGTGGTGGTATTTCGCCTTTCCGCTGGCGGTGGTGAAACACGACCCCTACCCGTTCTTCGTGCGCGGCGACGACATCTGGTTCAGCCTGTCGAACCCGTTCCGCATCGCCACCCTAAACGGTGTCATGTCCTTGCAGGACGATTTTTCCGCCAAGGCCAGCCCGCAGACCGCCTATCTGGACATGCGGTGCAACCTGCTGATCAACATCATGCGCACCGACCGGCCGCAGGGCGTCTTCGGGATCATCCACCTTGCACTGCAGCAGGCCCTCTATGCCGCGTCCCGCATGCATTACGAGACCGCCGCCGCAGGCCTTCTGGCGTGGGAAGACCTGCTGAAAGGCCCCGAAGACCTGATCCGCAACATCGCCATGACCGACAAGCGCGCACAGGTCGCAACCCTGATCCGGACCGAACGTTGGGGTCCGCGCCCCGCCACCCTGCCCCCCGTGCAGCCGTCCCTGCCCCGCGCCACCGGCTGGCCACGCCTGCGCCAGATGCTGACGCTGAACGGCCACCTGATGCCGGGGGTGCGCCTGTGCGGCCACGACGTGACCGTGCCGCTGGCGGATCGCGCATCCTTCATCGCCCTACGCGGGGCGCGGCGGGCCGTGTTTCTGGACGACACCGACCGCGCCTATACCGTCACCCATGACAAGCTGACCTTTGCCCGTCTGACGGGGCGGGCCGCGGTGCTGTCGGTCCGCTGGCTGATCGCCTGGCCGCGCCTGTCGCGCGACTGGCGGGGTACCATGGGTCCGCTGACCAGCCCCGCCTTCTGGGCCGATCACTTGGGCCATGCAGACCGCTTTGCAGACAAGGACTAAGCGCGTATCACACATGTCATGCCCCATCCCGATGCCGCCCTGCTGAATGCGCCCCTGACCGCCTTGACCGCCCTGACAGGCGTGTCGGGCAGGCGCGCCGATGCGCTGCCCGTCACGGGCGTGCAACTGGACTGCGATCCCACAGCTCAGACCGACCTGCACTGGTCCAGCCCGCGCGGGCGGCTGCTGGAACTCTCTGCCACGCCGACCGTGCCCGGCAAATGGCTGCTGCTGCGCCTGACCCTCGACCTGCCGGATTTGTCGCAGTGTGCCGCTTTGGGCTTCTGGCTGCGCGGTGCCGCCGATCCCGCGCTGGTGATGCAGGCGCTGATCCGGTCTGGCACCGCCGACGGCCATGTGGATTGCGTGTTCGACCGGGACATCCTGTGCTACGCCGCCTCCTCGGACCACAGCGCCCTGATGCTGACCGACCGCACGCCGGACCTGCCCCTGCGCGCACCCTGGCGCACGTTCGAACTGTTGCTGCCCCCCTGGCGCCCCGTCACGCTGGCGATCGAGGCGCTGCGCCTGTTCACGGTGCCCGCATGAGCCGGTTGCGCCGCCTTGTGCCGCGCGGGATCAAGCGCCTCATCCGCACGCAGCAGCAACGTGCCCAGGTCCGCGCGATCCACCGCGCCCATGCCCGCGCGGTGCCGCCCGCGCCGGCCCCCCTCCTGCC
>JBBREW010000159.1:0-6578 GCA_038225335.1 Rhodobacterales bacterium | reverse complement strand
CCGTCGATGCCGTCCAGATCAGGGTTGTCGCCAGCGTCGGTCAGCAGGAACGACACGGAACCGGAGAAGTTGGCATAGTCGAGGTCAGCGCGCATCACGCCATCAACGAAATCGCCGTTCACAGCACCGTCATCGACGTCGCCGTTTTCGACGAAGCTGTCCTGCTCCATGTTGGTGGTGCCGGACCAGCGCGACGCAGCGGCTGTTTCGGTGTCACCCACATAGAAACCAGCGCCTTGACCTTCGACGAAGATGACGAAGTCAGAGATGCTGATGTCAGCGTTGTCGAACGTGCCGCCATCGTTGGTCGAACCGCTGTCGTTGTCGGTGAAGTCGATGTCGACGTCAGCGGTGATACCTGCGGTAAGGCCCATGTTCATGCCGGCGTTGGTCGTCAGACCCAGACCACCGCTGAAGTAGAAGCCGCCTTCGACTTCTTCGTTGTAACCGAACTCGCCGTCGGCACCCAGTTCGACGCCATCAGGAGTCGCAGTGGATTCCGGCATCGAAGGGATGTCGCTTGGCATCGTGGAGCCGTCTGCCATGATGGAGCCGGTTTCGGAAGTGATTGCGCCGTCCAGGACGGGCATCAGCGTGCCTTGCTGCGCGGAGGCCATGCCAGCAAAGGCGACCAGCGCGGTCGAGGTAAGAAGGATGCGTTTCATGGATAATTCCCTCGTGTTTGCATTCCCAGATATGCCAGTTGGACCGGCATTGAGAGAGTAATTGCGCTTGAAAGGCTGCGCACTCAAGCGAATTGCCCGGACGATCACCCGGTCAGACAGGAATGATGCAAGGAGGTCACACAGGGTTTCGTCAACTTGTTGGCATGACTTTGGTAAAATTTCGGCATATGGGCAAAAGGCCCCGCGTTGCAAAAGGACGGATCACCGCCATGACACTGGACAGCATCAAAACCCGCGTGACCGCAGCCGCAATTGCGGCCGGGCGCGACCCGCTTTCCGTCACGCTGATCGCCGTGTCAAAAGTGCAGCCCATCCAGCGGGTGAAGGCTGTTCTGGATGCGGGGCACCGGGTTTTCGGCGAAAACAAGGTGCAAGAGGCGCAGGGCAAATGGCCCGATTTTCGCACCACCTATACGGGTATCAATCTGCACCTGATCGGGCCCTTGCAGACGAACAAGGCGCGCGCCGCGATGGACCTGTCGGATGCAATTCACACCCTTGATCGACCCAAACTGGTGACGACCATGGCCCGGCTGGCGCAGGACCTTGGCCGCTGCCCCGATCTGTTCGTGCAGGTCAACACCGGGGCAGAATCGCAAAAGGCCGGTGTCCTGCCGGCTGACGCCGATTCGCTGATTGCCGATGCCCGCGCCGCGGGTCTGCCCGTTGTCGGGCTGATGTGCATCCCACCGGCGGACGACGACCCCACCCCGCATTTTGCCCTTCTGCGTGATATTGCCGCGCGCAACGGCCTGTCCGGTCTGTCGATGGGCATGAGCAGCGATTTCGAGGTGGCAATCGCCATGGGCGCCACCCATGTGCGCATCGGGTCCGCCATCTTTGGCGACCGCACCCCCGCATGACCGATACCTATGCCCCGCCGCAGGACCCGCTTGTGGTGCTGCACGACGATCATCAGGTTGTGCTGGTGGATAAACCCGCTGGCCTGTTGTCCGTGCCGGGCAAGGGCGAACATCTGACGGATTGCCTGATGGCGCGGGTGCAGGCCGTGTTTCCCACCGCCTTGCTGGTGCATCGGCTGGACCGCGACACATCCGGCGTGATGATTTTTGCCCTGACACCCCACGCCCAGCGCCATCTGGGCCTGCAATTCGAAAAGCGGCAGACGAAAAAGACCTATGTCGCGCGCGTCTGGGGTCAGGTGGCAGATGCGACCGGCACCGTGGACCTGCCACTGATCGTGGACTGGCCCAACCGGCCGCTGCAGATGGTGGATCATGAAAACGGCCGGGCTGCGGTCACCGACTGGCGCCGTCTGAAACGATCCGAAACGGAAACACGGATGCGGTTGATGCCGCAGACGGGCCGGTCGCACCAGCTGCGCGTGCATATGCTGGCCATGGGGCACCCGATTCTGGGCGATCCCTTCTATGCGACAGGGCCAGCGCGGGATTTTCCGCGCATGATGCTACATTCCGAATCGCTGCAATTCCGGCACCCGGACGGCGGCGCGCCCACCAAGGTCACGGCAGCCGCCCCGTTCTAGGCGGCTGGCCCGTTCCGCGCGGTCAGTCGTTCCGCGCGGTCAGTCGTTCGACCAGCCGCTGATCGCCTTTGATTCCAGAAACTCCTCGATTCCCCAGACACCGCCTTCGCGTGCTCCGCCCGACATCTTGACCCCGCCAAAGAAACTGCCCGCACCGCGGCTTTTGCCGTTCATTTCCACCATGCCCGATTTCAGCGCCAGCGCCATGCGGTTGCGCCGCGCGCCGTCCTGCGTCTGGACATAGTTGGTCAGACCATAAGGTGTGTCGTTGGCGATGCGGATCGCGTCGGCTTCATCCTCGAACGGGATGATCGACAGGACCGGGCCAAAGATTTCCTGCTGCGCAATCGCCATATCAGAGGTAACATCGGCAAAAACCGTGGGCCGGACATAGAAACCGCGATTGACGCCCTCTGGCAGGCCGGGACCACCGGCGACCAGCCGCGCGCCTTCGTTGATGCCGGTTTCGATCATGCCCTGAATCTTGTCCCACTGGCTTTTGTTGACCACGGGGCCGATGTGGCGGCCATCCTCGGTCGTGGGGCCAACGGTGATCGCCTGCGCCACCTCTGCCGCTTCGGCCACAACGGCGTCATAGACGGAACGTTCGACCAGCATCCGGGTCGGTGCGTTGCAGGATTGGCCGGTGTTCTGCATGCAATGCAGCACACCGCGCTTCACTGCCTTGTCGTCCGCATCGGCGAAAATCAGGTTGGCACCCTTGCCCCCCAGTTCCAGCGTGACCCGTTTCAGGGTATCCGCCGCCGCCTTTGATATGGCGATGCCCGCACGGGTGGACCCGGTAAAGCTGATCATCGCCACGTCCGGGTGGCTGGACAATTGCGCGCCGACACCGGTGCCGTCGCCGTTCACCAGATTGAACACACCCGCAGGCAAGCCCGCATCATGCACGAATTCCGCAAACAGCAGGGATGACAGCGGCGATTCTTCGCTGGGTTTCAGAACGATGGTGCAACCGGCCAGCAAGGCGGGGATCACCTTCAGCGTCACCTGATTCATTGGCCAGTTCCACGGCGTGATCAGTCCCACCACACCAATCGGGTCAAGGGCGATGCGGTCGTTGGGCGCGTGATCGCCCAACGGCTTGATCCATTCGATCTGGTCCACCGCCGTCAGGAAATTCTTCAGATGCCAGGGCAGGCTCGTGGCCTGACTTTCGCGGGCCAGCTTGATCGGGGCACCCATTTCGGCACGGATGGCTTCGGCCATCTCGGCTTCTCGGGCATCGTATTGCGCCAGAATCGCGGCACAGAATGCCGCGCGGTCCTGCGGGGTGCGCGCGGACCATGCGGGCAAGGCCGCCTTGGCTGCCGCAACGGCCCGGTCTGTATCTGCCTGATCACCCAAAGAGATGACGGCGCAGGCTTCTTCGGTGGCGGGGTCGATCACGGGACAATCGCGGGGGACAGCCGGCGCAACCCATGCACCATCAATATAAAAATCGCGCTTCTCGATCATGGTCTTTTCCCTTTTGGTATTTGACCGGCAACCTGACAGCGCGGTGACAGCGTGACAAGGTCTGGCTGACAAGGTCTGGCATCACCTTTGGCAATGCCTATGTATGCCTGACCGGCAATCACTGAAGGAGAGATTTCCCATGGCACTGCGCATCAACGACGTTGTCCCTGACCTGTCGATTGAAACCGATCAAGGCCAGATCCAGCTGCACGACTGGATCGGCGATCAGTGGGCCATCATCTTTTCCCACCCCAAGGATTTCACCCCGGTCTGCACGACCGAATTCGGTGCCGTGGCGCAATTGGCCGCTGAATGGGACAAGCGCGGCACAAAGGTGCTGGGCGTGTCCGTGGACGGCGTCGCGGAACACAAGAAGTGGAAGGTCGACATCGAAACCGCAGGCGGAGCAAAGCCGGGCTTTCCCATTGCTGCCGATACCGATCTGGCGATTTCCAAAGCCTTCGACATGCTTCCGGCAGAGGCTTATCTGCCCGATGGCCGCACACCCAACGACACCGCCACCGTGCGGGCCGTGTTCATCATCGGTCCCGACAAGAAGCTGAAGCTGTCGATGATCTATCCGATGAATGTCGGCCGCAACTTTGCGGAAGTGCTGCGCGCGCTTGATGGCTTGCAAACCGCCGCTGACCGGGGCGTGGCGACGCCTGCGAACTGGAATGTCGGGGACGACGTGGTGATTCCCGCGACCGTGTCCGACGCCGATGCAAAGGAAAAATTCGGCGATTTCCGCACCGTCCTGCCCTATCTGCGGCTGACGACGCTGAAGTGACCGGGTGATGTCCGGGATTTGTCCGGGCGCATCCCGCGCCCGGACCAGTCCCTAAGATGATTCAGAAAATGTAGACTTTGGTGCCGACGGGGACCAGGGCGTAAAGTTCGCTGACGTGTTCGTTCGTCAGCCGGACGCAGCCGGACGAAAACCCCCTGCCGATCGATTCAGGCTGGGGCGTGCCGTGGATGCGGTAATAGGTGTCGATATTGCCCTGATACAGATACAGCGCCCGCGCGCCCATCGCGTTGCGCGGGTGCCCACCAGGCAGGCCCTTGGCATAGGGGCCGTACACCTCTGGTTCGCGCCGCACCATGTCGGGGGTGGGTGTCCAGCTGGGCCATTCGACCTTGCGCCTGATTGTCAGGACGCCGGTATAATTGCGGTCTTCTGCGCCAACCGCGATGCCGTAACGCCGCGCCCGACCATTGCCAAGCGTCCAGTACAGAAAGAAGTCCTGTTTCACGACATGGATCTGCCCGGCGGGCAGGTCGGGATTTACATCCACCTCTTGCGGCAGAAATTTTGCTGCGCTGTCGCCCGGTTGTCCGAACATCCGCGCAAGGGGATTGGCGACGCTGGGACCAGCAACGCAGGAAAGGGCGGCGGCAGCCGCAAACGAACGACGCGTAATCATGTTTTTGCCTGACTGCTAACGCCCGTTGATCGGGCTTGTGATAAAACACCATACCAAATGCACCGCCTCACACCCGATCAAGAATCGCAGACTGCTGAAATTCTGACCGTATGTGAAACCGTAAGGCCACAGTGTTAACGAACCGTTTAGCCGCTGACGCTGCGCGCCTTGATCATGGCGACGCCGCTTTCACCCAATGGCACGACGGCGAATGGACCGCCGTGGCACATGTCTTCGGGGTTCTGCGGGTCCATCGGGGCGGCTTGTGCCAGCACGCGTTCCGCATGGCGTTCGGCGTTATCCTGTGGGCGATACCCCAGAAAACTGGCCCGGCGCGTGTCCACCGGCACCCGGTCGTTGTCGGACACGCCCCAGATGATCGTGAAACCGACCGTGGGCGTCGTGATCGCCGATGTCACCATCCGCACCAGATCAGGATGGCTCAGCCATGTGCCCAGCGCGCGCGCGTTGTTCGGCTTCTCCTCGCAGGAGTAGATTCGCATGCAGACCGATTCGATTCCCCTCTTGTCCCAATAGAGGCTTGCCAGATCTTCGGCGAAACACTTGGCCAGACCGTAATAGGTATCGGGGCGGTGGCGGGCCGTGGTGTCGATGAAATCCGTCTTGGGATGCATGCCGACCGCATGGATGGACGATGCGTAAACGACCCGCCGCACCCCAAGCCGGTAGGCTGCTTCCCACACCGTATAGGCGCCCACGATGTTGGATTGCAGAATGTCATCCCACGGCGCCTCGTCCCCGATGGCCCCGAAATGCACCACCATATCGGCCCCGGCCATCACCGCCATGACCTGATCCAGTTGCGCCAGATCGGCGCGAACATAGGTTTCGTTGGGGGCAAGGTCCGCCACATGATCGGCCAGATCGGTTGTCACCAAGGTGCGGCACAGCGCCGCCAGCGGTGCGCGCAGGACGCCACCCAGTTTTCCGGCAGCGCCGGTCAGAACGATCTTGTTCAGCATGATGTGGTCTTCCTCAGATGACGGCTTTTTCAATGATGGGCTGCCCCGCCGCAATCCGGGCATAGCCCAGCGGCGACAGGTCCAGCGTGCGATAGTGACCGTGGACGATCCATTCCGCCATCCCGCGACCCAGCGCGGGCGACTGTTGCAACCCGTGGCCAGAGAATCCGTTCACGAAAATGAAATTGTCCACCTGTGGATGCGGGCCGACCACCGCGTTCTGATCCAGCGTGTTATAGGCGTAATGCCCGACCCATTCATTGATGACCCGCACCCGTTCAAAGGCGGGGATGCGCGCGGCGATGGCGGGCCAGACCTTTGATTCCCACAAGCTGTGGTCAAAGGCGAAATCGTTGGGGTCCACGGCGGGATCGTCGTCCGGTGGACACCCTGCCATGTAAAAGGCACCGTCGGTGCGCACATGGACACCGGACGGATCAATGGTCAGCGGCAGATCGCGGTCCAGCGGCGTTTCGGCCCGAAACACAAAGGTATA
>JBBREW010000158.1:0-6606 GCA_038225335.1 Rhodobacterales bacterium | reverse complement strand
GCCGCGCGGCGGGCCAGTGCGGCGCAACTGGCGGGGTCGGTCACATCGACCTGCACCGCAACGGCCCCTGCGCCAAGGGCCGTGGCGGCCCGGTCAGCGGCACCGGCATCGCGGTCCGCGATGATGACGCCGTCGTGGTCGCGCAGCAGGCGCGCCGCCGTGGCGCGTCCGATGTCACCGGCACCGCCGGTCACGATGGCAAGACGTGCTGCCATGATGATATTCCCTGACGGAAGACGTGGACCAAGGCGCAGCGACCGTCACCGCTGCGCCCGGTGGCGCTAATCGCCGAGGATCTGGCTGTCGTCCCCGTCCCGGTGCTGGATCAATTCTTCCTTGATCCCGCGCAGGATGCGGGCAGAGCCCTTGCGGTCCGCATAGGCCACAAGGTTTGCGATGATATCGACCACTGCCAGCGACGCGTAGCGGGTGGAGGTGGCGCGAAAGATGTTCTTGCCTTCCGGCAGGTTGATCGAAATGACCACATCGGCCGCCCCCGCCAGCGGTGTGCCGTCCTGCGTCAGCGCGATGGTCGGGATGCCCCGGTCTCGTAGCAGCTGGAAACAATGGGTCAGTTCCTGATTGCGCCCGGTAAAGGACGATCCAAAGACGACCGCACCCGGCTGGGCCGCGGCTGACAGCATCAGGTTCATGCCGTGGTCCGACGACGACGCGATGCGCGCACCCAGCCGGAACAGACGGTTCTGCATCTCATTGGCGATCATCGACGAATTGCCGCCCGATCCAAAGGCATAGATCATGTCCGCCTTGACCAGCAGGGCGACCGCCTGTTCGATGCGGGACAGATCAAGGGTGCGGTGCATCTCGAACAGGGCGTTCTGTGCCTTTGTCACGATATCCTCTGCCACCTCTGCCGCTGTGGATGTCACCGATTCGGGCTTCAGATAGCGCAGGCCGACATAGGCGCTCTTGGCCAGTTGCACCTTGAAATCGGAAAACGACGCACAGCCCAGCCGTCGGCAGAACCGGGTGACGGTGGGCGGCGATACACCCGCCCCCGTCGCGATATCGGTGATGGATGCGTTCGTGGCATAATGCACGTCCGCCAGCACAAAAGCAGCCAGTTTGCGTTCCATCGCCGACAGGCGGCCGTCTTCGTCAGCCAGACCCATGATCAGGTCCCTGCTGGACGCAGCCCCGTGTGCCAGCGAGAATTCCGGTGCTTGCGTCATGATGTTCCTTGCGGCTGACGGGTCAGAGGGGCAACGGTCCGGCGGCGGTGCACCGCAGGATAAAAGGGCAATGACGAAATTCATTTTCGTCATTTGTGGTCATTCAGCCATATTCGTCTGGATTTTTCCAGAGAATATGTATCATTGTCTAAATGAATTTCAAAATTGCAGGTTTGCCATGACCCAGCGTGACCCGTTCCGCAATCCCTTTGCCCCCGGCGATCCCGACCGGGCCGCGATCTGGACGATGCTGGTGGACCGCGATATCGACGCCTTTGTCAGTGCCGACTGGTCCGCGGTCGCGGGCGATTTCATCACCGACAGCTTTACCGGCATCAGCGGTCATTTCCAGTCCGATCCCGATGGCTATGACATTGCCTATCCGACGCTTGACGCCTACCGCGCCGACTGGCTGCGTCAGGCGCAGGATTTCGGCGCAGCCCGGCAGGCCGGGGCCTATGCGGGTGATCCCCGCGCCGGTATCTTTGCCGCGACACGGCTGGAACAGATCGACGTGACGGGGGATACGGCACTGGCGCGCAAGAAGTTCGACGGGCATCTGGCCCGCACCGATGGTCCCGGTGAACGGATGAACTGGCAGACCCTGTATTGGTGCCGCAAGGTGGCGGGGCAGTGGAAAATCGCAGGCTTTGTCGGGTATCTTCCCCATATCAGGGATACCTGAGCGTGGCAGGTCCCGCGCGGCGGATCTTTGCGGCGGCGATGGCCACGGAAACCAACACGTTTTCGCCCATCGTGATCGACCGGCGGGCATTCGAGGATTCGTTCTATGCCCCGCCGGGCACGCACCCGGATACCGCAACGCTGTGCACCGCCCCGATCCCGGTCGGTCGGCGGGTCTGTGCGGCCAAAGGCTGGACCCTGATCGAAGGCACCGCCGCCTGGGCAGACCCTGCGGGGCTGGTGTCCGGCCCCGCTCATGTCAGCCTGCGGGACGAGATTCTGGACCAGCTGCGCGCTGCCCTGCCGGTGGATGCGGTGGTGCTGGGCCTGCACGGCGCGATGGTGGCGCAAGGCTGCATGGACCCCGAAGGCGATCTGCTGGCGCGGGTCCGCACCATCGTCGGCCCTGACGTGCTGATCTGCGCCGAAATGGACCCGCACAGCCATCTGACGGCGCAGCGGGTGGCGGCGGCTGATTTCTTTGTGGTGTTCAAGGAATTTCCCCATACCGACTTTGTCGCACGCGCCGTCGATCTGTGGGCCATCGTGGTCGACACGCTGGAAGGCCGGGTGCGCCCGGTGATGTCCACCTATGATTGCCGGATGATCGACATCTTTCCAACATCGCGCGAACCGATGCGCGGTTTCGTGGACCGGATGCTGGCGATCGAGGCATCAGACCCCAAGGTGCTGTCCCTGTCGGCTGTGCACGGGTTCATGGCGGGCGATGTGCCCGAAATGGGCACGCATATGATCGCCGTGACCGACGGCGATGCGGCTTACGGTGCGGCGCTGGCGGCGCGTCTGGGGCAGGAACTGTTCGCCAACCGGGGGCGTCACATGATGCCGGTGATGAATGCGGACGCAGCCGTTGCGCAGGCCCTGTCCGCCCCCGCCGGTCCGGTGGTCATCGCCGATATGTGGGACAACCCCGGCGGCGGCACGGCGGGCGACGCGACGGTCATTCTGAAAACCCTGATGGCACAGGGAGTTCTGGGGGCGGCTGTGGGGATCGCTGTCGGCACGATCTGGGACCCGATGGCGGTCAGCCTGTGCCGGGCTGCGGGGCCGGGCGCGATCATCCCGCTGCGGTTCGGCGCGAAATCCGCCCCCGACACAGGCGAGCCTGTCGATGCGCTGGTCCGGGTGGACCTGCTGGCCGACACCGCCGCCATGGTCTTTGGCGAAAGCGTCGTGCCCTTCGGTCCGGCGGCGCGGGTGGCCTTGCTGGACGCCGCGGGCGACGACATCGGCATCACGGTGATCCTGAACACCATACGCGCCCAAAGCTATGATCCGTCGCTGTTCACCGTCATGGGGATCGACCCTGCGGCGCAGCGGATACTGGTGATCAAATCAACCAACCACTTCTATGCCGCCTTCGCGCCGATTGCGGCTGACATCATCTATTGCGCCGCCGGAAAACCCTATCCCAACGACCCGGCGACCAATCTGTATCGCTACGTCCGCACCGATATCTGGCCACGCATGGCCGATCCTTTTGCGCAGGAGGCGTAATTGACCGAACCCTGGCCCACCATAGGCACGCCCCTGTCACAGGTGATGACCCCGCTGCCCGTGATCGACGAGGATCGTCTGGCTTCCAACATCGCGCGCACGCAACATTACATGACCGCGCACGGTCTGGCCTTTCGTCCGCATATCAAGACGCACAAGATCCCCGCCATCGCCCGGCAGCAGATGGATGCGGGCGCTGTCGGCATCAATTGCCAGAAAGTGACAGAGGCAGAAGTGTTTGCCGACGCGGGCTTTGACGACATTCTGATCACCTACAACATCATCGGTGCCGCACGGCTGGTCCGGTTGGCCGGGTTGCACGCCCGTGTGGCCCGCTTGCGGGTCGTCGCGGACAGCCACAGCGTTGTTGCAGGTCTGGCGGCGGTGATGCCGCCCGCGCACCCGCTGGGCGTTCTGGTGGAATGCGACACCGGTGCCGCGCGCTGCGGCGTGCAGACCCCGGATCAGGCGGTGGCACTTGCGCAGGCTGTCGCAGCGGCCCCGGGCCTGCGGTTCGACGGGCTGATGACCTATCCGCCCACCGGTGGCGCTGCGGCGGTCGAGGCGTTCTTTCATGCGACGATGGCGCGGCTGGACGCGCTGGGCATCGCCTGTCCGGTCCGGTCAAGCGGTGGCAGCCCCGATATCTGGGCGGCCCATCTGGTGCCAAGCGCCACGGAACACCGCGCCGGGACCAATGTGTATAACGACCGCGCCTTGCTGCGGGCCGGGGCCTGCACGTCCTATGATCTGGCGATGCATGTGCTGGCGACCGTTGTGTCACGGCCCACGCCGGATCGCGCCGTGCTGGATGCGGGGTCAAAGACGCTGACGTCGGATTTGCTGGGGTTCGACGATTACGGCATCATCCCGGACCTGCCCGGATCGCGGATCGTCAACCTGTCCGAAGAACATGGCGTCGTCGATCTGTCCGGGTGCAGCGGTCCGCGCCCCGCCGTGGGCGATCAGGTCCGCATCGTGCCCAACCATACCTGCGTCATCTCGAACCTGTGCGACCGGATGGTGTTTCACCGGGACGGGGTTGTCAGCCGCGTGCTACCGGTCGCCGCGCGCGGTCTGGTGTGGTAGGGACAGCGGATGACCAGACCTGTCGCCTATCACGCGGACCGCATCTTTGACGGCGACACATGGCACGCGGATGCGGCATTGGTGGTGGCGGACGGGCGGGTGCAGGGCATCACGGCCAGCAGGGACGCCCCGCAGGGACCACGGGTGGCAGGGATCATCGCGCCGGGGCTGATTGATCTGCAGGTGAACGGCGGCGGCGGTGTGTTGTTCAACAATGACCCGACCCCGGACGGGATCGCCGCGATCTGTGCCGCCCATGGCCGGCTGGGGACCACCGGCGTCATGGTGACACTGATAACGGACACCCCCGCCGTGACCGCCCGCGCGGTGGCGGCAGGTCGGACCGCGTCCGGTGCCTGTCCGGGATTTCTGGGCCTGCATCTGGAAGGGCCGCATCTGGCCCTGACGCGCAAGGGCACCCACGATCCCGCGCTGATCCGCGCCATGACGCCGGATGATCTGGCGGCGCTGCGGTCTGCTGCGGAAACGCTCCCGCATCTGATCTGCACCGTGGCCCCGGAATCCGTGACGCACGACCAGATTGCGACGCTGATTGCTGCGGGGGCTGTCGTCAGTCTGGGCCATTCCGACTGTGACGAGGCGACGGCCCGGCAGGCGGCGGATGCGGGGGCCAGCATGGTCACGCATCTGTTCAACGCCATGGGGCCGTTGGGCCACCGGGCACCGCATCTGACCGGGGCCGCACTGGATGACGGCCGGTTGTGGGCCGGGTTCATTGCCGACGGCTTTCACGTGGCTGACACCGCCCTGCGCATTGCCTTGCGCGGCAAGGCAGGACCGGCAGGCCTGTTTGCCGTGTCCGATGCCATGTCCACGGTGGGCAGCGACGCGGACGGCCTGATCCTGAACGGGCGGCAGATTTTCCGCAGGGGCGGGCGGCTGACGCTGGCCGATGGCACCCTTGCCGGGGCGGATATCGCCTTGAGCGACGCGGTGCGGCACCTGCATCGCGGCGTGGGTCTGCCGCTGGGGCAGGCGCTGGCGCTGGCGACGACCGCCCCTGCCGCCGCGTTGGGTCTGACCGACCAAGGCCATCTGCGCCCCGGCGCGCGGGCGGATTTCATCGCACTGTCGCCGGATGTGGACATCCGCGGCGTCTGGATCGGGGGCGATCCGCTGCCCGGTCAAGGTGCGCCCGCATGATCCTGTGTTTCGACATCGGCGGCACCGCGATCAAGCTGGCAGAGGCGCGCAGCGCCACCGACATCACGATCAAGGGGCGCTTCGCCACCCCAACCCATGATTTCGACGCCTTCGTCGGCGTGCTGCGTCGGGCGATTGCCGCCTGTGACACCCCGCCGGCCGGCATCGCCTTTTCGCTGGCCGGGGTGATCCATCCGGACACGGGGGCCGCGACCGTGGCGAATATCCCCTGCCTGACCGACCGCCATTTGCAGCGCGAACTGGAATCGGCGTTGCACCTGCCTATCGTGCTGGCGAATGACGCCGATTGTTTTGCGCTGGCAGAATCCGCCGTGGGCGCGGGCCGGGGGCATGACGTGGTGTTCGGACTGATCCTTGGCACCGGGGTCGGGGGCGGCGTGGTCGTGCGCGGCGCATTGATCAACAGCGCCGGTTTCGCAGGAGAGATCGGCCATGGCCCGGTCGCACAGCGACTACTGGACGATCCCCGCGTGACGCTGCCCGCGATGGCCTGTGGCTGCGGGCAGATCGGCTGCCTTGACGCCATTTGTTCGGCCCGCGGCATGGAACGGCTGCATTGCCATCTTCACGGCCATGACAGCGCCGACAGCCGGGCCATCGTGGCAGGCTGGCAAGGGGGAGAGGGGGCAGCAGCCCAGACCATCGCCGTCTGGCTGGCGGTGCTGTCCGGCCCGCTGGCGATGGTCGAAAATGTGCTGGGGGCGGATGTCATCGCCGTGGGCGGCGGGTTGTCCACATCTGCTCCGCTGGTGGCGGCCCTTGATACCGCCGTGCGCGCGCGCTGCCTGCGACGATTCGACCGCCCGCTGGTTGTGCCGGCGCAATGCGCGGTCGAGCCGGGTTTGATCGGTGCCGCGATCCTCGGGTTGCAGGCGCAACGCGCCTGACCGTTGAAAGCGAACGCTTAAAACGCAGAATTGCAGCGATTTATGAAAAC
>JBBREW010000157.1:0-6610 GCA_038225335.1 Rhodobacterales bacterium | reverse complement strand
TGACGCCGCAAAAATTAACCATTTCGCAACGCTGCTGCACCAATGTCTTAACACAGATGATGGGGGAGCAGGCCGGATGGTCGCCATGGCCTATACGGTTGCGTTTGACGGCATCGACGCGCGGCTGGTGCAGGTGCAATGCGCGATCTCTCCCGGCTTGCCGGGGTTCGCGATTGTCGGCCTGCCCGACAAGGCAGTGTCAGAGGCCCGCGAAAGGGTGCGCGCGGCCCTGACCGCCATGGCCATTGCCCTGCCGTCGCAACGGATCAGCATCAATCTGTCGCCCGCCGATCTGCCAAAAGAAGGATCGCATTTCGATCTGCCGATTGCCCTTGCCGTGCTGGCCGCCCTGTCGGTCATCCCGCACGAGGAGGTGGCCGACATCGTGGCGCTGGGGGAATTGTCGCTGGACGGTGACCTTGTCCCTGTTGTGGGCGCGCTGCCTGCCGCCATGGCCGCCGCCGACGGGGCGCGGTCGCTGATGTGTCCCGCCGCCTGCGGGGCAGAGGCCGCCTGGGTCGACAGCGTCCGGGTCATCGCCCCCCGTTCGCTGGCACAGGCGATTGCCCATCTGAACGGCCGCAACGTGCTGGCCCCCGCCACACCCGGCAGCGTCAGCCACGACAGCGGCGCGCGCTGCCTGTCAGAGGTGAAAGGTCAGGAACGCGCCAAGCGGGCGCTGGAAATCGCCGCCGCCGGGCGGCACCACATGCTGCTGGTCGGCAGCCCCGGTTCGGGCAAGTCGATGCTGGCCGCGCGTATCCCCGGCATCCTGCCCCCCCTGACCCCCGCAGAGGCGCTGGACACCTCGATGATCCATTCGCTGGCGGGGCTGCTGGATGCGGGGGGCATATCGCGCACCCGACCCTTTCGGGAGCCGCATCATACGGCGTCGATGGCCGCGATCATCGGCGGTGGACGCGGCGCCAAACCGGGAGAGGTCAGCCTTGCCCATAACGGGGTCCTGTTCATGGATGAATTCCCCGAATTCCCCCGCGCCGTGCTGGAAACCCTGCGCCAACCGATCGAGACAGCAGAGGTCGTCGTGGCCCGCGCCAACGCCCATGTCCGTTATCCTTGCCGGTTCATGCTGGTGGCGGCGGCCAACCCCTGCCGCTGCGGATATCTGGCCGATGCCGCCCGCGCCTGTGGCCGCGCGCCCGTGTGCGGTGACGATTATCTGGGGCGGATCAGCGGCCCCTTGATGGACCGGTTCGATCTGCGGGTTGAAGTGCCGCCTGTCGGTTATGCTGATCTTGACCTGCCTGCGACGGGTGAAACGTCAGCCGTGATCGCCGCACGGGTCGCCGCCGCGCGGCAGATGCAGACCCTGCGCTATGCCGACCAGTCGGGCATGATGGCCAATGCGGATGCGCAGGGCGCGGTGCTGGATGCGGTGGCCACGCCGGATACGGCAGAGCGCGATCTGTTGCAACGGGTGGCCGCGCGGTTCGGACTGTCCGCGCGGGGGTATCACCGGGTCATGCGCGTCGCCCGCACCATCGCCGATCTGGAAGGATCGGAGACCGTGTGCCGACCCCATGTGGCCGAAGCGGTCAGTTTCCGGCTGAGCATGGCCAAAGAGGTCTGACGCCCGGACGTATCCCATGCGCTACATGTGATGGCGTTTGGCACCGTATCTTGTGCTGGGTTCACCCATCGCCGGTCGGCGGTCCTAGTGCGCCGGACCCGTCACCCGGTTGACGTGGCCCATCTTGCGACCGGGGCGCGGATCAGGCTTGCCATAAAGGTGCAGGCTGGCAGAGGTGGCCGCGATGTCCGCCACCCGGTCCATGTCATCGCCGATCAGGTTTTCCATCGTGACGTTGCTGTGCCGCGACCCGTCGCCCAAAGGCCAGCCCGCCACGGCGCGGATATGCTGTTCGAACTGGTCGATGGCACAGCCGTTCTGGGTCCAGTGGCCGGAATTATGCACGCGCGGCGCAATTTCATTCACCACCAGCCCGGCGGTGGTCACGAAAAGCTCGACCCCCAGCACGCCCACATAATCCAGCGCATTCAGCACGCGGGCCGCGATCAGGATCGCATCGGTGCGCTGCGCGGCGGTCAGCGTGGCCGGGACCGTCGTGGTGTGCAGGATGCCGTCCCGGTGGACGTTCTGACCGGGGTCGAAACAGGCGACGGACCCGTCCAGCCCGCGGGCGGCGATGACCGACACCTCGTGGGTGAAATCCACGAAACCTTCGACGATGGCGGCCTGCCCGTCCAACGCGTCAAGGGCGGTGGCGGAAGCGTCGGACGATGTGATGCGGATCTGGCCTTTGCCGTCATAACCCATCCGGCGGGTTTTCAGGATCGCAGGCGTGCCGATCTGCGCCAGCGCCGCGTCCAGCGACGCCGCATCGGTCACATCGGCAAAGGGGGCGGTGGTCAGACCCAGCCCTTGCAGAAAGGTCTTTTCCACCAACCGGTCCTGAGAGGTCGCCAGGGCCGCGCGGCCGGGACGGATCGGTCTGATCGCCTCGAGGATATCAAGGGCGGTGGTGGGGATGTTTTCGAATTCATAGGTAATGACGTCGCAGGACCGGGCAAAGCGCGTCAGCGCGTCCGCGTCGTCGTAATCCGCTTTCATGTGGAAATTGGCGACATGGGAGGCGGGGCAATCGCCGGCAGGGTCGTAAATGCAGGTCTTGAACCCCAGACGCGCGGCGGCCACGGACAACATCCGGCCCAACTGCCCGCCGCCAAGGATACCGATGGTCGCACCGGGTGCCAGCGCGTCAGTCATCGACGGGCACCTGCGGGATCGACGCCGACAGATCGGCGCGCCATGTATCCAGCCGCGCGGCAAGGGCGGGATCGTGCAGCGCAAGGATGGCCGCCGCCATCAGCGCCGCATTGGCCGCACCCGCAGCCCCGATCGCCATGGTCGCCACCGGATAGCCGCGCGGCATCTGGACGATGGAATACAGGCTGTCCACGCCGGACAGCGCGCGGGTCTGGATCGGCACGCCGATGACCGGCAGGCGGGTTTTCGATGCCATCATGCCGGGCAGATGCGCCGCACCACCGGCCCCCGCGATGATGACCTGCAACCCGCAGTCCACGGCAGAGATGCCATAATCCCACAAACGGTCGGGTGTGCGGTGGGCGGACACGATCCGCGCCTCGAACGGCAGGGACAGCGCATCAAGGATGTCTGCGGCCTCTTTCATGGTGGGCCAGTCGGACTGGCTGCCCATGATGATGCCGATCTGCACGTCTGACATGGCTGTTCCTTGCTGTGCGGCCCCCCCGCGCCTTGTGCGGGGTCTGCACGCCTTATACCGGGGGATGGCGCCACGGCAAGCGGGCGCACCCGGCCCGGTGCCCGGCGGGTCAGGCGATGATGTCGGGGTTCAGACGATCCTGAAGCCGTGCGATTCGGTCTTTCAGGGCCAGTTTCTTTTTCTTGAGCCGCTTGAGCGTCAGCACGTCGCCGGGGTGGCGTTCCTGCAGGACAGAGATCGCCAGATCCAGATCGCGATGTTCACCGCGCAACACGGTGATCTCGACGGTCAGAACCTCTGCCTCGTTCATGCGGGGGGTGGAATTCATGGGACATATCCGGGTGTAACGGGTCTGGGGTGCGAAAAATACGGGCGGGATGGGGCGTGTCGCGTGTCTGCGATGCTATCGCCTTGTGACCCGAACGCCTAGAGGTTTCGCGACCGGCTGACACCTGCGACATCGGGCATCTTGCGTGGCCGGACCACAGTTCCCATATTGGTCTTGTCGGTTGCCTTTTCAGGGACCGGCACGCAGATGTCGCTTTGATAAAGGACGCCGCCGATGACAAAACTGGCTTTGGGGACCCATCCTTTTTTGCTGGGGTTCGAACAGTTGGAACGTCTGGTCGAACGCACGGCCAAGACGGGAAACGACGGCTATCCACCCTATAACATCGAACAGACCAGCGAACGGTCGTACCGCATCACACTTGCGGTGGCCGGGTTCCCTGCGGACGACCTGTCCATCACGATCGAGGATTCGACCCTGATCGTGCGCGGCCGCCAGACCGAAGACACCGGCGCCCGCGTTTTCCTGCACAGGGGAATCGCCGGGCGACAATTTCAGCGGTCCTTCGTGCTGGCCGAAGGGGTAGAGGTCGGTGCTGCCATGACCGAAAACGGTCTTTTGCATATTGATCTGAACCGAAGCGAGCCTGACCGCGTTATTCAGACGATCAAGATCCGGAAAGGATAAGCCATGTTCACGAAAAACGATCTCCAGGTGCTGGGCCAAAACATCGTCTATCTGAAGCCTGTCGCGACGGCAGATCTGCCAGACGATGTGCGCGCACAGGCGGGCGATCTGAAGACGTTGTTCGCAGTCCATAACACGATGGGCGAACAGGTGGCGCTGGTGGCGTCCGAAGGGATCGCGACGCATCTGGCAGCCGAACACGACATGCAGTTGGTCACGCTGCACTGACCCGCGATAAGACCTGCCCGGCCACGTTGGACCGGGCAGATGCCTGACGATATCAGCCTGTGATCAGGCCCATCGATTCCAGTTTCAGAATGACCTGATGCGCGCAATGGTCCACATCGGTCGATTCGGTTTCAATCCGCATTTCAGGCGTGGCAGGCACGTCATAGGGGTCTGATATCCCTGTGAATTCCTTGATCTTGCCTTCACGTGCCAGCTTGTACAGGCCCTTGCGGTCCCGGCGTTCGCATTCCTCGATCGTGGTGGCGACGTGCACTTCGATGAAGGCACCGAAAGCTTCGATGTCTTCGCGGACGGCACGGCGGGTGGTCGCGTAGGGCGCAATCGGGGCGCAGATGGCAATGCCGCCGTTTTTCGTGATTTCAGACGCGACATAACCGATGCGCCGGATGTTCAGATCGCGGTGTTCCTTGCTGAACCCCAGTTCGGACGACAAGTTCTTGCGGACGATATCACCGTCCAGCAGCGTCACCGGGCGACCGCCCATTTCCATCAGCTTGACCATCAGCGCATTGGCAATCGTCGATTTGCCAGAGCCGGAGAAGCCGGTAAAAAAGACGGTGAAGCCTTGCTTGTTGCGGGCGGGTTTGGTGCGGCGCAATTCCGTGACGACCTGCGGAAAGGAGAACCATTCGGGGATTTCCAGACCTTCGGCCAGACGCCGCCGCAGTTCGGTGCCGGAAATATCCAGCACGGTGTCGCCTTCGGGCACTTCGTCCGCGGGGAAATACTGTGCCTTTTCCTGCACATAGACCATGTGCTTGAAATCCACCATTTCGACGCCGATTTCGGACTGATAGGTCTTGAACAGGTCCTGCGCGTCATAGGGGCCGTAGAAATCCTTGCCCGCGCTGTTCTTGCCCGGGCCTGCGTGGTCACGACCGACGATGAAATGGGTGCAGCCGTGATTGGCGCGGATCAGACCATGCCAAACGGCCTCGCGCGGGCCGGCCATACGCATGGCAAGGTTCAGCAGGGACATGGTGGTGGTCGATGCGGGATACTGGTCCAGCACCGCTTCATAGCAGCGGACGCGGGTGAAATGGTCCACGTCGCCGGGTTTGGTCATGCCGACGACCGGGTGGATCAGCAGGTTGGCCTGTGCTTCACGGGCGGCACGAAAGGTCAGTTCCTGATGCGCGCGGTGCAGCGGGTTGCGGGTCTGAAAGGCCACGACCTTGCGCCAGCCCAGTTTCCGGAAGCGGGCGCGCAGCTCGTTGGGCGTATCGCGACGCGACCGGAAATCGTAATGCACCGGCTGCTGGATGCCGGTGACGGGGCCGCCCAGATACACAGCGCCTGCGGTATTGTGCAGGTAGTTCACCGCCGGGTGGGCCTGATCGTCGGCACCAAAGACCTTTTCAGCCTCCAACGCCTTGTTCGGCACCCATTTGTCGGTGACGGTCATGGTGGCAAGGATCACACCTTCCTGATCGCGCAAAGCGATGTCGGTCCCCACCTCGATCGTGGCCGCGAATTTTTCGGACACATCAAGGGTGATCGGCATGGGCCAGAGTTTACCATCGGCCAGACGCATGTCGGAGACGACGCTGTCGTAATCGGCCTGCGGCAGGAAACCCTTGAGCGGGAAAAAGCCACCGTTCATCAGAAGTTCCAGATCGCAGATCTGCCGCGGGGTCAGATCGTGGCTGATCAGGTCGCCCGCCTCTGCCCGGAGCCGCTGGGTGCTGTCGGAGGAGACAAAGAGTTCGGGGAGAGGAGAAAGGTTCTGCGGCATGGGGGCCCTATCGCTGCGACGGTTCAAATATTCCGTTTCCGAAACACGGATTGCACCGTTTGGCAAGCCACGCTGCCCGCACGGTGGCCGGGTGTGACCAATCGGGCACCGGATGCGACCGATATTTGAAGGCACGACCGTCAGCGGGGTTGCGCGAACCGGATGCCTCCGGCGGGAGTATTTGAGGAAAAAGCGAGGCGAATGGCGGTGGTCCGGCAGGGCGGAGTGGCGCCGGGGTGGTGAGGGCTGGCAGACGGGGTGGAGCCCCGCCTGCGGTCTGTCATTCGGCGGCGGCGGTTTCTTCGGCGCCGTAGCCCATCGGCAGGGTCACGTCGTCGCGTTCGGCCTGCCCGTGTTCGGCCAGAAAGCGTTCCGCATCCAGTGCCGCCATGCAGCCCATACCGGCAGAGGTCACCGCCT
>JBBREW010000156.1:0-6637 GCA_038225335.1 Rhodobacterales bacterium | reverse complement strand
GTCGGTAAAATGATCGCCCCGGTCCACGCCATCGTTCATGCCGTTCAGATCAAGGGCTGCAAACATCGCACTTCGGCGATCCGGCCCGACCTGCGCATCATAAAAGCGTTCCGGTTGCCATTCGATCAGCACGTTGCCGATGTCGAACACAACCGCCTGAAGGAATGGGGTCACAGGCATGGATTATCCTTTTGCGGCGCGCAGCGCGCGTTCGAGGGCGTCAAGAAAACGGGACCGGTCGGCCTTGGAATAGGGTCTGCCGCCGCCTTGGCGAAACGGATCAGCGGCGCGCATGTCGGCCATCAGGTCGCGGGTCGCAAGGATGTTGCCGATATTGGCGGGGGTCAGCGCCTCTCCGTTGTGTTTCAGAACCTGCGCCCCGTTGGCGACACAAGCGGCGGCAAGGGGAATGTCACCGGTGATGACCACATCGCCCGGCCCCGCCCGGTCCGCGATCCACATATCGGCCACGTCGGGCCCGTCGGACACGACGATGGTTTCGACCAGTGGATTGGGTGACGGGCGGATACCGCCGTTGGAGACGACGAACATCTGCACCTTGTGACGGGTGCCGACCCGTTCCACCTCTGCCTTGACCGGGCAGGCGTCTGCATCGACATAGATCATCAGACCAGCACCGCACCGTCAGGCATAAAGCGCCTGCGCGTGAAAATCGACGTGGTCTTCCATGAAGGACGCGATGAAGAAATAGCTGTGATCATAGCCTTTGTGCAGGCGCACCTGAGCATCCTGACGGCGGGCCACACAGGCGGCGGCAAAATCGCCGGTGTTCAGCAGATCATAGAACTGGTCGTCGGTGCCCTGATCGACCAGCACCGGACCGTCAAACCCGCGATCCCGCATCAACAGCGTGGCGTCATGGCCGGTCCAATCCGCATCCTGTCCCAGATAGCCGGTGAACTGCTTGCGGCCCCAGTCCGACGCGGTGGGGTGGCAGATCGGCGAAAAGGCGGACACCGACCGGAAGCGGCCGGGATATTTCATTGCCAGCGTCAGCGCCCCGTGCCCGCCCATGGAATGCCCGGTGATCGCCTGCCGGTCCATATCCAGCGGGAAGGTATCCGCCAGACACTGTGTCAGGTCGTCCATGACATAGGTTTCCATCTGGAAATGCGGTGTCCAGGGGTCCTGGGTGGCGTCAATATAGAACCCCGCCCCCTGCCCCATATCATAGGCATCGTCATTGGCCACCCCGTCGCCGCGCGGCGAGGTGTCGGGAAACACCAGACCCAGCCCTTGGGCCGCGCACCATTGCTGGGCCCCGGCCTTTGTCATGGCGTTGTCGTGGGTGCAGGTCAGGCCGGACAGAAACCACAGCAGCGGCACAGGTCCGGTTGCTGCCTCTTCCGGCAGGAACAGGGCAAAGGTCATATCGGTGCCGGTGGCCGCACTGGCATGGGAATAGACGCCCTGCACCCCGCCAAAACTGCGATTTTCGGAAAGCGTTTTCATGGCGGCATGGTCCTGTCTGGGGTGGCCTGCGGTGGCCGGAACGGGGCGGTTGCACATGGCTAACGCACCCCGCGCGCGGTGTGAAGCCCGTCAGGCGGTGCCACCCACCAGCGCGATCACCAGCGACAGGGTCAGGATGCTGACGCAGGTGGTCAGCAGAATGGCCGCCGACACCCGCGCCGGGGCCACGCCATAGTGCTGTGCCAGCATGAACACATTGCCCGCGACCGGCAGGGCCGCCGCCGCGATCATCACACCGGCGGCGGTCCGGTCCACGTCAAAGACGATCAGCGCGAAAAACGCCACCGCCGCCGGGTGCAGCACCAGCTTGGCAGTGGAAAGCCACAGGGCGACGCCTAGCCGTTCAGCGGACTTGGACGCAAGCGATGCCCCGATGGCAAACAGCGCACCGGGTGTCGCGGCCCCGCCCAACAAGGCCACAAAGGCATTCAGCGGGTCAGGGATCGGCAGCGCCAGTGCGGACACGGACAGGCCCAGCACGATCGACACGATCATCGGGTTACACAGCAAACCTACGCCCACCGTGCGCAGCACACCCAGACTGACGCGGCCGTCGCGGCTGCCGGTGATCAGGATCACGATCAGGCTGCCAAAGACGATCAGATCGACGGACAACACCATCATGACCGGCCCGATGGCACCTTCGCCCAGCAGCAGGGTCAGCATGGGAATCCCCAGAAACCCCACATTGCCGATCACGGCGACCTGCGCCTCGACCGCGGCTTCGGCCACGGACAGACCGCGCCCCATGGCGATGGCGGTGGCCAGCGCATAGATCACGCCGCTGCCGCACAGATAGGCCAGCACAAAGGGCCCGTCAAAGACCCGGCCCAGCGAAAGATTGGCGGAAAACTGGAACAGCAGCGCCGAGAGGGCGAAATAAAAGACGAACTTTGTCAGATAGGCCGTCGCATCGGGCGGGAAAAAGCCGGTCCGCCCCGCCGCATAGCCCAGACCGATGATCGCAAAGAAGGGCATGGTCTGGATCAGGATCGCGATCACGTCAGTCAAAGGCCCCCGTGACGCGGCCAAGCAACATGAAGGCCCGTGCCGTGCGCGTGTCGGCAAAGGCTGCCATTTCCGCATCGGTGGCGTCGGGTTCGAATTTCACAAGGGTCTTGTCGAACAGGCGCAGGAAATGATGCGCCGCATCGCGGAAAATCGTGTCTTCGCGCATCCGTCCGGCGGACAGGGCCAGCGAACTGCGGTCGCGGATACCGCCAAGGCCCGCCATGGTCCGGCCCCGTTCGCCCTGGGCAAAGCGCCGCCACAGCTCGGTCCGGGCGCGGTCGGGCGTCAGATCGTCCATGTAGATGCCATCTTCGCTGAGCAGCGTCAGCACATCCTGCGCGGCCTGCACAAGCTGACGCGCCGTCCGGTCCTTCAGCGCGCGGCGCAGGGCGGCAAAACCGGGCATGTCGGTTTCGTTTTCGGGGAAATGCAGCGCCCGGATGAAATCCGCCCGGTCAAGCGGCGGGGTGTCATCCTCTGGTCGCGGGTCCAGCCCCAGCCCGGGCTGTTCTTCGGCCACCGCATGCCGGATCGAGGTGATGGCAAGGCGCGGTTTGGCGGCGATGTCGCGCGATGTGGTAAAGGTTGTCAGCGCGGTTTCCGTCTTGCGCGCGGTCTGCGCGATTTCTTCGAGCTTTGCCGCCACGGTAAGGGATTTCACGCTGTCCTTGTGGTCGTTCACATAGGCCACGCGCAACGCGTCAATCGCCCCGTGCAACCGGTCGGATTCAGCGCGCATCACGCCGACCGACCGCACCGCCATGGCCACGACCCAGATCAGGGCCACCGGCAGGACCCCGGCCATCACGACGACCAGAACCTGCAGACCCGCCGCGCCGTCGGGTGCGGCAGGCAACAGCCATGTGACAAGACCCACCACCAGCAGCCAGACCACGGACGCCACGATGGCCACCACCTGCGGTGTGCCAAGGCCGGTGTCATTTTCAAACATGGGTCTGTATTGACCATCGGCCATGGAGCGAACCGCCTGCTACTTGAACTCGACCTTCACGATCTCATAGGCCTTGTCCCCGCCGGGTGTGCGCACCTCGACGCTGTCGCCGGCATCTTTGCCGATCAGGGCGCGGGCCAGCGGGGATTTCATATTCAGACGCCCCTGTTCGATGTCCGCCTCGTATTCGCCGACGATCTGGAACACCTTCTGTTCGTCGGTATCTTCGTCCACCAGATGCACGGTCGCGCCGAACTTGATGCTGCCGGACATGCGGGCGGGGTTGATGACCTCTGCCAGCGACAGCGCCCCTTCCAGTTCCTTGACCCTGCCTTCGATGAAGGACTGTTTTTCCTTGGCGGACTGGTATTCTGCATTTTCGGACAGATCGCCATGTTCACGCGCCTCTGATATGGCGCGGATGATGGCCGGACGTTCAACCGACTTCAGGTGCTTGAGTTCGTCATCCAGCTTTTTGTAGCCGGCTGCGGTCAGCGGGATCTTTTCCATGGGCGGGCCCCTTTGGCGGCGGATTGCATCTGTCGGACGTTCATAGCGTATTGGGCCAGTGCAAAGTCAAGCGCAAGGGGCCGCGAGGGTCAGTGCCGGGGACAGGCGCTAAAGTCGCGCAGGGTATCCGGCAGTGCGCGGCGCGGCACCACATCGCGGGCGCGCGGCCCGATTGCCGCATCAGCGGTGCGCGCAAGGTCGGGGAACAAGGCCAGCACTTCGACCTGTTCGGGCGGCAAAAGGGCCGCCATCGCCACGGGTCCGGGATAAAAGCTTTCGGTCCAGATCCCGTTGGACAGGATGATCTGGTGACGTTCAAACAGCAGATGGATATAGGTCACGGACCGCGTGCCATGGGCCACACGCACCGCACCGCCGGGCAATTGCGCCAGATGGGTGGCCCGCACCAGATGTTCGCCCGCATCAAGCGCGTGATGCAACAAGACCGCATGCTGGGGCGACACCAGCAGGGGTGCATCCTGACCAAAGGCCCCCGGCGCGATGCGCACGGGCCGCAGATGCGGTGCCGCATCCAGATCCTGCGCCGACAGATGCCGCATCCCGACCCAGACGATCGGCTGCGGGCCGTTGTCGCGGGTCACAACCAGATTGCCGGGACGCAGGGCGGTGATCACCACATCGCCCGTCGGTGTCAGGATTTTCGTCTGCGGGGTGAAACAGGGAATGCCCGCGCGAAACCGCTGCCCTGCGGTGGCCATCTGCGCGGGTGTGACCCCTTGCAGGGTGATGGTTTCGCCTTCGGGGAAAATCAGGCGGGCGTTGTTGTTGCCATCGTCGACGACGATCACATCAAAGGCGGACACCGGGTTGCCGTCCGCGTCGCGCAGGTCGCTGACATCCAGCTGGTCGTTGTAGAAACCGTCGCCGTTCGTGTCACCCAGATCGAAATCGGTGATGGTATCGTTGCCGCCATAGCGTTCGAAACCAAAGACATCGTTGCCGGTGCCACCGGTCAGCCGGTCGTCGCCAGCCCCGCCCCATAGCGTATCGGACCCCGCGTCACCCGACAGCGTATCGTTGCCGGTGCCGCCATAAACGGTGTCATTCCCGGACCCCGCCGCGATGCTGTCGTTCCCGCCATAACCATAGATCAGGTCATTTTCCGCCGTGATCTGGTCGCCCTGCGCATCGGTGTAACCGACCGTCATCGTGTCGTCGCCGGACGTGCCGTCCACCGGTGCCTTGAAATCCCCGGCGATGCGATCGCCCACCATGTCGCCGCCCGACTCTCCGGTATTGCTGGCGACAGAGGTCAGTTGCAGCGACATGATCGGCCCGGCGGTCAAGGCCGCCTGATCCGCATTGTTGGTGATTTCAGGGGCAAGATAGGTGTTGCCGTCCACGTCCTGAAATATGACAGCCGTTATGGTGGCGGTCGATCCGTCCAGATAGGTGATCGTGGCAAAATAGATCGCGATGGCGTCAAAGTTCTGCGGCGCACCCCCGTTGATGCGGAAACTGTCATAGCCCCCGTTGTTATCGACATCGTAGGTGTCGTTGGCATCCTCGCTCAGCCGTTCGGCGGTCAGGTTCTGTATGTTGTTGTAAAGTGGCGACTCTGCGGTGCCATAGGTGCCCAGAATTGCGCCTGCGTTTTCTGAAATTTCCTCGTTGTTCTGCTGGCTGTCGATGATCGCCAGCTGTCCAAGGTAGATGACTTCGTAGGCGGTTGGCATTGTCTGGTCCCACGGTGTCCTTGCCGTCGTGTTCGATGTCCCGCAAGCCCGCGCAGGGGTCGGATGAACGGATCAGCATTTGCACACAGCAACTAAAAAAAGTTGTGGTTATCATGGCAATTTCCGTTCAATTTAAGGGAAACGCAAAATACACCCGTGGTCAGATCGGCGTGATTTAACGTGGTGTCGCGATTGCCCAGCGGCGGTGGGTCATGTAACCCGGTCCTCAACCTGTCCGAATGACCGCCAAGGGGATCACCACCATGACCGAGACCGCACGCGAATCAATGGAATACGATGTTGTCATCGTCGGTGCCGGCCCTGCCGGTCTGTCCGCCGCGATCCGTCTGAAACAACTGGATGCCGACCTGTCGGTCGTCGTGCTGGAAAAAGGGTCAGAGGTCGGCGCGCATATCCTGTCGGGGGCGGTGCTGGACACCGTGGGTCTGGACCGTCTGCTGCCCGATTGGCAGGACCGGGGCGCACCGATCACCGTCAAGGTCACGGATGACAAGTTCTATCTGCTGGGAGAAGCGGGACAGATCCGCGTGCCGAATTTTCCCATGCCGCCGCTGATGAACAACCACGGCAATTACATCGTCAGCATGGGCAATGTCTGCCGCTGGATGGCCGAACAGGCAGAGGCGCTGGGCGTCGAGATTTTCCCCGGCATGTCGTGTTCCGAACTGGTCTGGGGCGACGATGACCGGGTCGCGGGCGTGGTTGCGGGCGAATTCGGGCGCAACGCCGACGGCAGCACCGGCGACGGATACGAGCCGGGCATGGAACTGCTGGGCAAATACGTCTTTCTGTCCGAAGGCGTGCGTGGATCGCTGTCGAAACAGGTGATCGCCAAATACGATCTGGAACGCGACAGCGAGCCGCAGAAATACGGCCTTGGCATGAAGGAAATCTGGGAAATCGACCCGGCCAAGCACAAGCCGGGCAGCGTCACCCATACGATGGGATGGCC
>JBBREW010000155.1:0-6660 GCA_038225335.1 Rhodobacterales bacterium | reverse complement strand
GCGGACTGGATCGTGGGCATCAGCATCGCCAGATGACCGGCGCGGGCCTGTTCTTCGTGCACGATCTGGCTAATCCGGTTCAGGATCTTGAATCCCATGGGCAGCCAGGAATAGATGCCCGCGCTGGATTGCTTGATCAACCCGGCCTGCAGCATCAGCCGGTGGCTGACGATCTGCGCCTCGCGCGGGGTGTCCTTGAGAACAGGGAGGAAGTAGCGCGACATCCGCATAAGGACTGACCTTTTGATCTGTGGTTCGGCGCATGTGTAATGTCAGCCCCGCCTGCCCGCAAGCATGGCTTGCCCCGCCGCCATTGCTGCGGCATTGAAAGAACTGGATCACAAGGAACCCGCCATGCCCATGTCCACCCGCCAACAGACACTGTATTGGGGCGCAGCCTTTTGCGTGTTCCTGCTGCTGCTTTATGCGTTGGGCAACGTCATCATGCCGTTTCTGCTGGGTGGGGCGATTGCCTATGTGCTTGATCCGGTCGCGGACCGGTTGGAACGGCTGGGTCTGAGCCGGGCCTTGTCGGTGGCGATCATCGCACTGGTGGCGTTGCTGATCTTTGCGCTGCTGGTGCTGTTGATCATCCCGACCCTGATCGGACAGGCCACTCAGCTGATTGCCACGGCACCGGCGCTGTTTGACCGGTTGCAGATCTGGCTTGTCACATATTTCCCGGATGTGCTGGTCGAAGGGTCCACGATCCGCACCCAGCTGACCAATATCGGCAGCGTGATCCAGTCCCGTGGCGGCGAGGTGCTCAATACCGTGCTGTCGTCGGCCATGGGCCTTGTGAACATCGTTGTGCTGCTGGTGGTCGTGCCTGTCGTGGCGGTCTATCTGTTGCTGGACTGGGACCGCATGGTGGCGCGCATCGACGTGCTGCTGCCGCGTGACCACGTGCACACGATCCGCGATCTGGGGCGCCAGATCGACCGCACACTGGCCAGTTTCATCCGGGGGCAAGGGTTGGTCTGCCTGATCCTTGGCGTCTATTATGCCGCCGCTTTGGCCATGGTCGGGTTGAATTTCGGTCTGGTGGTGGGGGCGATTGCCGGCGCGCTGACCTTTATTCCCTATGTCGGTGCCATCGTCGGTGGTGGGTTGGCCATCGGTCTGGCGCTGTTCCAGTTCTGGGGCGACTGGCCGTGGATCATCCTGATCTATGCCATCTTCCAGTCCGGGCAGTTCGTCGAAGGCAATATCCTGACGCCGAAACTGGTCGGCAACAGTGTCGGCCTGCATCCGGTCTGGCTGCTGTTTGCCCTGTCGGTCTTTGGGTCGCTGTTCGGATTTGTCGGGTTGCTGGTCGCGGTGCCGGTGGCCGCCGTGATCGGTGTTCTGGCCCGGTTCGCGCTGGACCGCTACCGCGCCAGCGGGCTTTATCGTGGCACGCTGGACCCCTGACCATGGCGCGTCAGCTGATCTTTGACTGGCCCACCGGCGTGGCCCTGGGGGCAGAGGATTTCTTTGTCGCCGACCCCAACCGCGACGCCTATGCCATGATCGCGACCCCCGGCGCATGGCCGCAAGGCAAACTGGTGCTGACCGGACCGGAGGGTGCGGGCAAAAGCCATCTTGCCCGTGTGTTTGCCGCCCGCCACGGTGCGGCGATCCACACCGCCACGGACCTGCCCACGGCCCCCTATCCTGCCGGGCCCATCGTCATCGAAGACATGGAAACCCTGCCCCCGCAGGCAGAGGTGGCGATGTTCCACCTGCACAATCACCAACTGGCCCATGGCCGGTCCCTGCTGATGACGGCGCGGACGCCGCCTGCGCGCTGGACTGTCAGCCTGCCCGATCTGGCCAGCCGGATGCAGGCCACGACGCCCGCGCGGATCAACGCCCCCGATGATGCCCTGTTGCAGGCCGTGGTGATGAAACTGTTCGCAGACCGCCAGATCATGCCGCCCCCCGGTGTCGTGGCCTATCTTGTGCCGCGGATCGAACGATCCTTTGCGGGCGCGCAGCGCATCGTCGCCGCCCTGGATGCCGCAGCACTGGCGGACAAGCGGCCGATCACGGTGCGGCTGGCGTCAAGACTGCTGGACAATCAAGAGAAGCTGCTGTGAACATTGTCACAAGCCTGCCATATGGGCGGGCCATAAGGTACCATGATGCAAGCTGATTTTCTGGAACACCCCACCCCCGACGCGGTGGACCTTGACATAGACATCACCAGCGCCGCGCGTTTCGTGAACCGAGAGTTGTCGTGGATCGGGTTCAATTCCCGCGTGCTGGAAGAAGCCGGCAATCCCCGCGTGCCCTTGCTGGAACGGCTGCGGTTTCTGTCGATCAGCGCCACGAACCTTGATGAATTCTATACCGTGCGGGTGGCGGGCCTGCGCGAGCTGGCCCATGCGGGCAATGTCACACCGGGGCTGGACGGCCTGACCCCTGCCGAACAGTTGCGCGTGATCGACGTCAATGCCCGCGCATTGATGGAACGCCAGCAGATGGTGTGCCAGCAACTGACGCAGGACATGGCGCATCAGGGCATCCATATCGTGAACCGGTCCGATCTGTCAGACGCCGATACCGATTTTCTGGCGACCTTCTTTCTGGAACAAGTCTTTCCGATCCTGTCGCCCCTTGCCATCGACCCCGCCCATCCGTTCCCCTTCCTGCCGAACGAAGGCTTTGCATTGGCCCTGCAATTGGAACGCAGCAGCGACAAGCGCGCGTTGCGCGCCCTGCTGCCGGTGCCTGCCCAGATCCAGCGGTTCGTGCGCCTGCCCGGTCCCGACCTGCGGTTCATCCTGCTGGAAGACGTGCTGCTGGAATTCGTGGGCAGGCTTTATCCCGGCTACAAGATCCGCGGGCAATGCGCCTTCAAGGTGCTGCGGGACAGCGATCTGGAACTCGAAGACGAAGCCGAAGATCTGGTCCGCGAATTCGAAACGGCGCTGAAACGGCGGCGGCGCGGCGAGGTCGTCCGCATGAAGATTTCCGAAAACGCCCCGGCGGCCCTGCGCGACATGATCCAGCGCGAACTGCACGTGACCGAAGAGGAAATCGTCAGCGTTGCCGGCATGATCGGCATTGGCGATCTGAGCGAGCTTGTGCTGGATGAACGCCCCGATCTGCTGTGGCCTGCTTTTACGCCCCGCGTGCCCGAACGGGTGCAGGACCACGACGGCGACATGTTCGCCGCGATCCGGCAAAAGGACATGCTGCTGCACCATCCTTATGAAACCTTTGACATGGTCATCCGGTTTCTGACGCAGGCGGCCCGCGACCCCGATGTCGTGGCGATCAAGCAGACGCTGTATCGCACATCCAAGAAATCCCCCATCGTCGAGGCCCTGTGCGAGGCGGCAGAGGATGGCAAATCTGTCACCGCACTGGTCGAACTGAAAGCCCGCTTTGACGAGGCCGCCAATATACGCCAGTCGCGCAGGCTGGAACGGTCGGGCGCGCATGTGGTCTACGGGTTCCTGAACTACAAGACCCACGCCAAGATCAGCACCGTGGTGCGCCGCGAAGGCGAACGCCTTGTGACCTATACGCATTTCGGCACCGGCAACTATCACCCGATCACCGCGCGGGTCTATACGGACGTGTCGTTGTTCACCTGCGACGCCGCACTGGGCCGGGACGCGACAAAGGTTTTCAACTACCTGTCCGGCTATGCGCAACCTGAAGGGCTGGAAAACCTTGCCATCTCTCCCATCAGCCTGAAGGAATCCCTGCTGTCGATGATCGCGGCAGAGGCGGACAACGTGGCTGCGGGCAAGCCCGGGGTGATCTGGGCCAAGATGAACAGCCTGATCGAAGAAGACGTGATCGACGCGCTGTATGCCGCCAGCCAGAAAGGCGTAAAGATCGACCTTGTGGTGCGGGGCATCTGCGGCCTGCGGCCCGGTGTGCGCGGTCTGTCGGACAATATCCGCGTCAAATCCATCGTCGGCCGCTTTCTGGAACACAGCCGGATCGTGTGTTTCGGCAATGGCCAAAGCCTGCCCAGCAAAAAGGCCCGCGTGTTCATCAGCTCTGCCGACTGGATGGGGCGCAACCTGAACCGACGGGTGGAAACGCTGGTGGAAATCACCAACAACACCGTCAAAGCGCAGATCGTCAGCCAGATCATGGCCGCAAACATGGCCGATGTCGCGCAAAGCTGGGTGATGCAGGCGGACGGCAATTTTGTCCGCGCCACATGGCCGGACGGCGAATTTGCCTTCAACTGCCACCGCTTCTTCATGGAAAATCCCTCCCTGTCCGGGCGGGGATCGGCGGGGGCATCGGATGTCCCGCAATTGACCCATACGGACGACTGACACCGCAATATCGCACCGTTCCCCCTGTTGACACCGCGCCGGGGTGAGTCACATGGTACCCAACCGTAACGACCGGGACGACCAGCGGATGACGCAGACTGACACCACCCAGACGATCGACTGGGGACCCTTTGGGCGGCCCCTGTTCAATGACGAAGCCTCGCAAAGTCTGGGGCGCGTCGGGGTGGTCGACGTGGGGTCCAACTCTGTGCGTCTGGTGGTGTTTGACGGTGCCGCCCGCAGTCCCGCCTATTTCTATAATGAAAAGATCATGTGCGCGCTGGGGGCCGGTCTGTCCGACACAGGCCGCCTGAACCCCGAAGGCCGGGTGCGCGCCCTGTCCGCGATCCGCCGTTTTGCCGCGCTGGCGCATGGCATGGGCATCGCCCCCCTGACCGCCGTCGCCACCGCCGCCGTGCGCGAAGCCAGCGACGGTCCGGATTTCCGGGCCGAGGTGAAACGCGAAACCGGCATCAAGCTGTGGGTCATCGACGGCGAGGAAGAAGCCCGCCTGTCGGCCCAGGGCGTCCTTCTGGGCTGGCCCGGCAGTTTCGGCATGGTCTGCGATATCGGCGGGTCAAGCATGGAACTGGCCGATCTGTCCGAAGGCCGCGTCGGTCGCAGGGTCACATCGCCACTTGGCCCGTTGAAACTGCGCGAGGTCAAAGGCGGGCAGAAGGCGCTGAAGGCGCATATCAAGACGATCATCACCGACCTGCACGCCCGGATGGACCACGAAACCGGCATGCGCCTGTTTCTGGTCGGCGGGTCATGGCGGGCGATCGCGCGCATCGACATGGAACGACGGTCCTATCCGCTGACGGTGCTGCATGAATACCGCATGACCGCCCGCCACATCGGCGAGACGGCGAAATACATTGCCAAATCAGACCTGTCCGATCTGCGCGGCCGGTGCGGGATTTCCGACAGCCGCATGTCGCTGGTGCCGCTGGCCGTGATGGTGCTGAAACAACTGGTGCGGACGTTCAAGCCAAAAGACGTCGCCATTTCGTCCTATGGCATCCGCGAAGGCATGCTGTACGAACAGATGCCGCGCAGCTTGCGCGAACGCGACCCCCTGATCGAGGCGTGCCGCTTTGCCGAAGCCAAGGACGCGCGCCTGCCCGGTTTCGGGCGCTTGCTGTATGATTTTGTCAAACCGCTGTTTCCCCGCGCCCCGTGGCAGCGGCTGCGCATCATCAAGGCCGCCTGCCTGCTGCATGACGTCAGCTGGCGGGCGCACCCGGACTACCGCGCCGAAATCACGTTCGACAATGCCACACGCGCTAATCTAGGCGGCCTGAAGCATGCGGAACGGGTGCAGCTGGGGCTGGCCTTGATGAAACGGTATTCCAGCAAGACACCCGACGGCCGGTTTGCGCCCTTGTTCGACATGCTGACCCCGGACCAGATCAGGGACGCGGACATCCTTGGGCGGGCGATGCGGTTCGGGGCGATGCTGTGGCTGGACGGCAACCGTCCCCCCGGCACCATCAAATGGCAAGCCAAGGCGCGGCATCTGTCCCTGACCCTGACCGAAGAGGCGCGTCCGCTTTATGGCGAAGTCGCCGCCGCCCGCCTTGCATCACTTGCGCAAGCAATGCAGGCCACGTTCGAGGTGCAGTTCAAAGCCTAAAGATCAATTTCAGAGCCGGTGCCGGGATCAATGGGCGTCGGCACATAGAGCGGCGCATCCGCACCCCGCCGGATGATGATATCACCGTTGGGCAGGATTTCCGGCGGCATGTAGTTCTTGATATCATCTATCCGCGCGATGATTTCGGCCAGCGCCGGACCCATTTCATCGCGCAGCATCCGCATGGCGGGCCCTACATCCTCTGCGAACCGCTGCATGTCGCGCAATGCGGGTTCTGCCTCGTTCAACAGGCCGCGCAGCAGCAGTTTCGCCCCCTCTTCCATCAGGTCGCGACCGGGGCTGCGTTCAGCCTCGGCCTCGGCCTCGGGCAACGCGCGTTCCACAGGCGGATCAGCCAATTGGGCCGCAAGCGGTGCTGCGGACAGGATCAGCAAGCTGGACAGGATGATATGTTTCATGACCTGAAGATAGGAAGCCAGGCCCCCCTTGCCAAGCCCGCGTCGCAGGGCGGGTCAATCCGGCGGCCAAAGCCCGCCGTTGCAGGGGTCAGGCGCGCAGCTGCGGCATCAGGGCCGCAGGTCGGCGATATCTTCCCAGGCGCGATTGATCGCCACCAGACGTTTTTCCGCCAGCTTCACCGCCTCTTCCGGGACGCCGCGGGCGATCATGCGGTCAGGGTGGGTGTCGCGGACCTGCTGCCGCCACGCGGCGCGGATGGTGTCCATATCCGCATCGGGCGACACGCCCAGCACATCAAAGGGATCGCGCTGCGCG
>JBBREW010000154.1:0-6699 GCA_038225335.1 Rhodobacterales bacterium | reverse complement strand
CCATTTCCCCGCCGCACCGGACCCGGTCCTGATCATCGAGGGTGGCGGCGTGCTGCGGGCGTTCAATCTGGGACGGGATACGGTGCCCCTGCCCCTTGATCTGGACGGGGCAGAGGTGCGGATGGCGCAGGCGGCGACGGTGGACGGCCCGCATGTAACGCTGGGCCCCAACGGTTACCTGATCGCCCAGCGGCGTGGCTGATGTCGTCATTCTGGGCGCGGGCCTGTCGGGGCTGACCGCCGCCGCCTGCCTGATTGACGCGGGCATCAGCGTGCATGTGCTGGAGGCAGCGGACCGTCCGGGCGGACGCATCGGCACGCAGGCCGGGTGCGATCTGGGACCGGTCTGGGTCTGGCCCCGGTGGCAGGGCAGCGTCGGGACGTGGATGGACCGGTTGCAGCTGGGCACCTTTGCACAATACGCAGCGGGGGACGGGCTGCTGGACGGTTTCGGCGGACCGGTGCGGCGGCACCCCCTGCCCGCGCAGGACGGCATCGCGCGGATCACGGGCGGACCTGCGGCCCTGATCGACACGCTGGTGGCCGGTCTGCCGCAGGGGCGCCTGCATCTGAACCGGGCGGCCACGGCGGTTCATGCGGTCGCGCATGGATTGGTTGTGCAGGATGCCCAAGGCCAAAGCTGGCCCGCCCGCCATGTGATCATCGCGGTGCCGCCCCGGATCGCGGCGGCGCAGATCGCCCTGCCCGGTGTCGATGCGCGCCTGAAGGCCGCTTTGGCGGGCACGGCCACATGGATGGCGGCGCAGGCCAAGGTCATCGCCACCTACCCCCGGCCTTTCTGGCGCGATAACGGGTTGTCAGGGCGTGTCGCCAGCCGCAGCGGTCCGCTGGTCGAAATCCATGACCATAGCCCCGCAGAGGGGCAGACAGGCGCGCTATTCGGGTTTGTGGGATGGGATGCGGCGACGCGGGCGGCAGATCCCGATGCATTGCGGGCGGCGGCGCTGGCACAGTTGATCCGGTGTTTCGGGCCGCAGGCCGCACGGCCGGACGATCTGATCGTGATGGACTGGGCGGCAGCGCCGTTCATCTGCACGCCAGCGGACATCAGCGGCCCCATGGACCACCCGCAGGTCAGGCCACAGATCCTGCGGCAAGGTCATCTGGGGGACCGTCTGTGGTTTGCGGGCGCAGAGGTGTCAACGGATCACCCCGGCCTGATCGCGGGGGCGTTGTCGGCCGGACAGAGCGCGGCGCATGCCGTGATCGCGCGGGCTTAGGGTCCGGGCGTCGGGTCGGGGTATGGGGTCACAGTAAAGCTGCGCCGCGCCCTCTGACAGGGTCGCGGCGCAGGGTCGTTCATTTCACGTCGTAGCGGTCAAGGTCCATGACCTTGGCCCATGCGGCGACAAAGGCTGTCACGAAACGGCCTTCTGCCACCTCTCCTGCATAGGTTTCGGCCAGACCGCGCAATTGGCTGTTGGACCCGAAGATCAGATCGGTCTGGGTCGCGGTCCAGCGCAATTCATCTGTCTTGCGATCGCGGCCTTCGAATTGCAGGTCGCTGTCGTCAACGGCGCGCCATTCGGTGGCCATCGACAGCAGGTGGTTGAAAAAGTCATTCGTCAACTGACCGGGCCGGTCCGTCAGAACGCCATGTTCGCTGCCGTCGCTATTGGTACCCAGCACCCGCATCCCGCCGATCAGGGCCGTCATCTCTGCCGCGGTCAGCGACAGCAACTGGGCCTTGTCGATCAGCAGTTCAGCGGGCGACACCTTGTAGTCCGCCTTTTGATAGTTGCGGAACCCGTCGGACATCGGTTCCAGCGCGGACACGGATTCCACGTCGGTCTGTTCCTGTGTCGCATCGGTGCGCCCCGGTGTGAAAGGCACCGTGACCGCGTGACCACCGTCGCGGGCCGCCTTTTCAACCGCAGCGACACCGCCCAACACGATCAGGTCGGCCAGCGACACACGCTTGCCCCCCGTCTGTGCGTCGTTGAACGCTGCCTGCACGTCGCGCAGGATGCGCAGCACGTCCGCCAGCTGTTCGGGCTGGTTGCATTCCCAGTCCTTTTGCGGGGCAAGCTGGATCCGCGCGCCATTGGCACCGCCGCGCTTGTCGCTGTTGCGGAACGTCGCGGCAGAGGCCCATGCCGTGCTGACAAGGTGCGACACGCTGAGACCGGTTTGCAGGATGGCTGTTTTCAGTCCTGCGATGTCGTCCGCGTCGATCAGGTCGAAATCGCGGGCGGGCAGCGGGTCCTGCCACAGCAATTCTTCCTGCGGGACCCAAGGACCAAGGTAACGGTCAATCGGTCCCATGTCGCGGTGGGTCAGTTTGTACCACGCCCGCGCGAAGGCATCCGCGAACTGATCGGGGTTGGCGTGGAACCGCAGGCTGATCTCGCGGTAGATGGGGTCTTCTTTCATGGCGATGTCGGATGTCGCCATCATCGGGGCGTGACGGATCGACGGATCATGCGCGTCGGGCACCAGATTGTCCGCGTTGCGGTCGGTGGGACGCCACTGATGCGCACCTGCGGGGCTTTTGGTCAGTTCCCAGTCAAAGCCGAACAGCATGTCGAAATAGGTCATGTCCCATGTCGTCGGTGTGGGCGTCCAAGCGCCTTCGAGACCCGAGGTGATGGTGTGGACGCCGCGCCCGGATTCAAAGCTGCTGGTCCAGCCAAAGCCCTGTTCCGCGATGGTCGATCCTTCGGGTTCGCTGCCCACGTGAGAGGCGTCGCCGGCCCCGTGGGTTTTGCCAAAGGTGTGACCCCCCGCGACAAGGGCCACAGTTTCTTCGTCGTTCATCGCCATCCGCTTGAACGTGTCGCGGATGTCACGGGCGGACCCCAGCGGATCGGGGACGCCGTTCGGGCCTTCGGGGTTGACGTAGATCAGACCCATCTGCACGGCGGCCAGCGGGTTCTGCAATTCCCGGTCGCCGGTATAGCGGGCGTCGCCCAGCCACGTATCCTCTGCGCCCCAATAGATGTCTTCTTCGGGTTCCCAGTTGTCTTCGCGTCCCCCGGCAAAGCCGAACGTCTTCAGACCCATATCCTCGATCGCGACGGTCCCGGCGAGCACCATGAGGTCGCCCCATGAAATCGCATTGCCGTGTTTCTGCTTGATCGGCCACAGCAGGCGGCGCGCCTTGTCCAGATTGCCGTTATCGGGCCAGCTGTTCAGTGGCGCGAACCGCTGGGTGCCGGACGACGACCCGCCGCGCCCGTCGGCGGTGCGGTACGTGCCGGCGGAATGCCATGCCATGCGGATGAAAAACGGGCCGTAATGACCGTAATCCGCAGGCCACCAGTCCTGACTGTCGGTCATCAGGGCGACCAGATCAGCCTTCAGCGCGTCCAGATCCAGCGTCTTAAAGGCCGCAGGATAATCGAAATGCGGGCCAAGCGGGTTGGAATCCGGCAAATTCTGGCTGAGGATTTTAAGGTTCAGCTGGTTGGGCCACCAGTCACGGTTGCCCCGCGCGCTGTTGGTGGTGTGCGGGCGGGCGTGTCCCATCGGGCACTGGCCCGTCAGTCCTGCGTCATTACCGTCCATGGGGAATCTCCTTGGGTCTGCGGTGGTGTGGCTTCCATCCTATCGCAGCGAAGCGATTAGAGGAACTTGTATCTTCTGATACTTACGATAAGTATTCCTTATGAAGAATTTGACCCTGCGCCACCTGCGGTATGCGGTCGCAGTCGCCGATCATGGCCATTTCGGCCACGCCGCGACCGCCAGCGCCGTCAGCCAGCCTGCCCTGTCGATGCAGATCAAGGATCTGGAAGACAGGCTGGGCCTGCCTGTGTTCGAACGCGGTCCCCGCACCGTGCGGCTGACGGGGTTCGGGGAAACCTTTGTCACCCGCGCCCGCGATATTCTGCGGTCTGTGGACGAGTTGGGCGATCTGGTGCAGCTGTCCCAAGGCGGCATGATCCAGCGGTTGCGGCTGGGGATCATCCCGACGGTCGCGCCTTACCTTTTGCCACGGCTGATCGGTGATCTGACGCTGACCTATCCGGGGCTGGACCTGCAGGTGCGCGAATCCGTGACACCCCGGCTGATTTCGGAATTGCACGCGGGGCAGTTGGACGCCGCCATCGTGGCCTTGCCGGTGTCGGAACCCGCGCTGACTGAAATGCCGTTGCTGGACGAAGAATTCGTCCTTGTCCGACCGGCGGCGGATGCGGCCAAACCGGTCCCGGACGCGGCACAACTGCGCCAGATGCGGCTGTTGCTGCTGGAAGAAGGTCACTGTTTCCGCGATCAGGCCTTGGCGTTTTGCGAAATGGGGGCCGCGCGGCCCCGCGAATGGCTGGACGGCAGCGCCCTATCGACGCTGGTGCAGATGGTCGGGGCCGGGATCGGCGTCACACTGATCCCCGACATGGCGGTGGCGGTGGAAACCCGCGCGGCACCTGTCTGCGTGGCGCGGTTCGGTGGCACGCCGCCTGCCCGCACCATCGGCATCGTGTGGCGACGCAGCACACCGCTGGCCCGTCACCTGACGCAGATTGGGGAAAACATCCGAAGCGTCGTGCAGGCCCGCGGCTGACCCCCGCGCTGTGCGGCTGTCAGGTCGTCGGCCGTTTGTCCAGAAACCGGACGGCGTCCTGTATGGTGGTGATCAAGCCGTCAAAAAATCCTGCGGCGCTGACATCGACCAGCCCGACGGGCCGCGGGGTGTCGGGGGCATCCGGGTCCTGTGCGTCGCCCTGATCGCGCAGAACGATAAAGCTGTCAGGTTCGCGCGTGACCGCGCGCAGGCTGTCACCCCTGCCATGCTTGAGGATGTTGATCGCCCAGTAATACTGCTGCACCCGGTCCGCACAGGCATCATCACCGGCGTCACGCAGGGCTGCGACCAGCTTGCGCGAGAAGGGGCCGCGGCGAAAATGATGCTGCATCCGCGCTTCGAACAGGGTGAAGACGTCGATGGCGGCCAGTTCGACGGCGACGGTGGCATTGCGCAGGTCCTCTGCCTCTGCCGCGTCAAGGGGCCGGTCCAGTGCGGCAAGGTCGGCCATGCGGGACCGGTCGTCGGCCGTCTGGCTGCGCGCCGTGGCGATCAAATCGTTAAGGGTCGGGGATACGGACATATGCGCCTCTGTGTCAGGTCCGGGTGCAATACGCGAACAGCGGCGGAATGGGTAGGTGATCTGCCGCCGGTTCGTCAAAAGAACAGTGTGATGTCCGGACATGATCGGCAAGGATGATCAGCGGACCGGATGCGGCCTGATGGCCAAGGGCCAGCTTGTGGCACGGGCTGCGCCATAGAAAAGGCCGGGGCACAATGGATGTGCCCCGGCCAAGTGTCACTTCAGATCAGTTCCAGGACGCCACGAGTTCGTCATAGCCGATGGTCTGCGGCTCTTCGTCCTCGTTTTCCAGCTTGGGCTTTGGCGCACCGGGCTGTTCGTCCAGCCAGAACGACGCCTCTTGCGGTTCGTTCATCACCGGACCCAGATCGCCCTGCACACCGGCGCGTTCCAGACGCGTCATCACGTCCTCCATGTCGGCGCACAACTGGTCAAGCGCGTCTTGCGCGGACTTTGCACCGGACATGGCGTCACCGATGTTCTGCCACCACAACTGCGCCAGCTTGGGGTAATCGGGCACGTTGGTGCCGGTGGGCGACCAGCGCACGCGGTCAGGCGAGCGATAGAATTCCACCAGACCGCCCAGCTTGTCTGCGCGTTCGGTGAAATGGTCAGAGTCGATGGTGGATTCGCGGATGAACGTCAGGCCCACGTCCGACTTTTTCACATCGACGGTCATCGAGGTGACGAACTGCGCATAAAGCCATGCGGCCTGTGCGCGGTCCACCGGGGTGGATTCCATCAGGGTCCACGATCCCACGTCCTGATAGCCGACCTTCATGCCGTCTTCCCAGTAGACGCCGTGCGGGCTGGGCGCGAGGCGCCATTTCGGCGTGCCGTCTTCGTTCATCACCGCATCCGAGGCGACCAGCGGTGCCACGAAGGTCGTATACATGAACATCTGCTGGGCGATGTTGCCCTGTGCAGGCACCGGGCCCGCCTCGGAGAAGGTCATCCCCATCGCGGAAGGCGGAGAGTATTCCGTCAACCACTTGATCGCCTTTTCCACCGCATAGACAGCGGCGGGCGCATTGGTGGCACCACCACGCGTCACGCAGGCCCCGACGGGCTGCGAGTTTTCGTTCACGCGGATGCCCCATTCATCGACCGGCAGGCCGTTGGGTTCGCCCACGTCGCCCATGCCGGCCATGGACATCCACGCGTCGGTGTAACGCCAGCCAAGACTGGGGTCCTTCTTGCCGTAGTCCATGTTGCCATAGACCGCGTCCGTGACCCCCATGCGGGACAGGTCGCGCCCGGTAAAGAAGGCGGCGATGTCCTCGTAGGCGGCCCAGTTCACCGGAACGCCCAGATCGTAGCCGTATTCGGCCAGAAAGTCGGCCTTGTTCTGTTCGTCGTTGAACCAATCGTAGCGGAACCAGTAAAGGTTGGCGAACTGCTGCGAGGGCAGTTGATACAGCTTGCCATCGGGTGCTGTGGTGAACTCTGTCCCGATGAAATCGTCCAGGTTCAGTGTGGGCGAGGTCACAGAGGCGCCTTCGCCTGCCATCCAGTCGGTCAGGTTGCGGACCTGCTGATACCGCCAATGCGTCCCGATCAGATCGGAATCGTTGACATAGGCGTCATAGATGTTTTCGCCCGACTGCATCTGCGTCTGCAGCTTTTCGAC
>JBBREW010000153.1:0-6716 GCA_038225335.1 Rhodobacterales bacterium | reverse complement strand
CAAGGATGCCCAACATGATCGACCCGACGACAGCAGCGGCGAGGGTCGCCAAGAAGTAAGGAAATCTCATTCAGCCCACCTTTATGAATGTTCTTATACGATAATCTAATATGAAAAATTTGTGTCGAAAATTGGGCACTTTTAGAAAAAGCACTTTCTATTGGGACCTTATAACAACAACTCTGCAACATCTGGTATTGTCGTGTTTCGTTTTGCACCCGGAATGTCACATTTGATCCTTGGCGCGGGCGCTGCCCGTACTGCCATAGATCTCTACCGTCCGGGCGCCTAAAATAGCCGACATCGTGCCTGCGTGCAACGCTCCGCGCAGAAGGTTCCGGTTTCGCGACCGTTCAAAAGGCAAGGTCAGCACCGCGCCAACCGCACAATAAGCCAGTTTTGCAGCGGCGCGCAAAAATGCCGCAGCCCGCCCACCGGGCCCTTTTCCGGATCGCAAAAGGCCGCCATGGGTCTGCCCCATGCGGTAGCGTCGTTGCAACAACCAGTCCAGCCGCGCGCGCGACGGGTGAACAGGTTCATCCAGACTGGCATCGGGCGCAAAGGCCAGACGGGCCCCGTCCTGACCGGCGGCGGCGAAAAAGGCGGTGTCCTCTCCTCCGGACCGGCCACGGTCCAGATCGAATCGCCGACCGCGCAGCGCCGGCGCGTGCAGATCCATGACGACGTTGCAGCTGTGTCCCGCGATGGGACGACCCTCTGGGTCAAGTTCGGGGTGCGTGTCGTGAATGCGGGATGCGCGCATCCAATCCGGCGCGTCGGCTGGATAGGTTGCACGCACAGGCCCGACCACCACTTCGGCATCGCCGACCGCAAGCTTGGACAGAAGACTGCCAAGCCAGTTGGCGGGTGCAAGTTCGTCGTCGTCGATGAATGCCAGATGCCGCAGGTTCAGCTGTTCCGCCTTTTCAAGGACCGCGTTGCGGGCAATCGAAATGTTGCCTTGCGGGGCATGCAGATAGACGACCTGATGACGGGATCGGTCGGCAAAGGCGTCGACGGCCGCGCGCGCGCTTGCTGTGGCGTCATTGTCGGCGACGATGATCGTAAGCGGCACATCATCGGGCAGGGTCTGCTGTTCCAGCGTATCCAGAGTGTCGATCACGCCCGGACGGCGAAACGTGCACACCCCGACCGCAACAGGGCCCGGCGGAATGGGTTTGTCGGGTCCGGCGTGGCGTGGCACAGCCTCTGCTTTACCGGGCAGGGCTGAAAGGACCTGCCGCCAGAACCCCATTGACCATGCCAGATGCATTGCGGCGGCAACGGGTCCGGCAGCCAGGGTTCCGATGCTGCGCGACGACAGGGCCAGCGCCGCGCCACCGACAAGGCAAGCGATGGCCCACACGACCACCGGGATTGCAAAGGCAGGGTGCAGCGGTGCAAGCAAGCCAAGCACAGCCGATGGCGCGACCGCGATGATCACACTCTGGCGCAGCCGGGGCCGGAGGCGGTGCTTGATCAGCGTGCGCGCGCGCCCACGCCCGAAATTCCAGTATTGCCGCATCAATGGCCGCAGCCTGTCGCGGGGCATATAGTCAAGCCCGGTCCGCGCCGTCTGCCAGATGCGATAACCGGCCTGCGCCAGCCTGACGTCCAGCTCTGCATCCTCGTTATGCGAAAAGCTCTCGTCGTAACCGCCGACGGCGACAAAGGCAGGGACCCGTATCAAGGCATGGTGCCCGTGATCGACCCAACGGCCCGCGCCCCCGCTGCGGTGTGCAGCGCCACCATTGCCCAGTTTCGAATTCTGCGCCGCAGCGATGATCCGCTGCAGGGGCGTCGTGCCAACCGTGTGCATCGCGACCACGACGCTGTCGGCATCTGTGTCGCGCGCCTCCTCCAACAGCGTTTCAAGATAGTCAGCGGGATAGGCGCTGTGGGCATCGACCCGCAGCAGCCACGCCATGCCGTCGCCGTATTGCGCGACCGCAATGTTGATGGCAGCACTTTGCAGGCGTTTGGGATTATCAAGGACGCTGATGTTCAACCCGTCGTGGGCCGCAGCCCGGTCATGGGCGATATCGCGGGTGGCATCCTGTGATCCGCCATCGACGACGACAAGCCGCGTGTCGATACCCTTTTCAGCCAGCCGGGTCAGGGAGGGGGCCAGCCCGTCGATCACGGCGGCGATGTGATCCGCTTCGTTCAGTGTCGGGATGCAGACAAGGACGCCTTGTCCCGCGACCTGCGCAGGGAAGGGGGCCGGGGCGGCGGTCGTGAAAATGCTGGATGTCAGCGCAAGGCACTCACGCTCGTCGGTGACCCATGTGCCGTGCGGTTTGGCAATCTGCGCCTGCCTCAGCGCCGCAAGCCGTTCGGGTGTCACCGCATGCAGGGCCTGGGCAACACTGTCTGGCGCGGTGGTGTCCAGCACCAGACCGATCCCCTGCGCCCGCATCCAGTTGGCCACCTCTGTTCCGGCCAGACCGATCGGTGGCACGCCGTTCAGACCACTTTCGTAAAGCCGGTTCGGCAGCAACCAGTCCGAATTCTGCCCCGCATCGTAACGATCCACCAACCAGGCAAGGTCCACGGCACCGTAAATCGCCGCAAGGTCATCGGGGTAGGTGTAGGGGCCATCGTAATGCAGGTCCGGATTGGCGGCCACGACGTCATGGAAATCCGGCATCGCATCCAAGGCAGGCCTGCCACGCAGGCTGACCCTGATCGCACCCGGGCGCATGCGCGTCACCGCATCAAGAAGCTGTAATGAGACAGCACAGCGCAGGATGCCGAACCAGCCGATCCGCAATGCATCAGCCGCTGCCGCAGTATCCACCGCGTCCGGAACGTCGCCAAAGACCTTGTTTTCGACCAGCGTTACAGGCCCACCGAACTGTCCGAAAGGTTCGAAATACGCGCGGACAAAGGCGGGCGACGACACCAGCAGTCCATCAACATCGCGGCAAAGTGTGCGCTCGATCCTGCGCAAGGTCCGGGGAACAGCACCATCGCCGAGCATCAGGCGGTGGATGTCCAGCACCTCGTAGACCAGCGGCAGGGGACGCCCGTGCGAGAGACGCGCGCGCAAGGGGACGCCAATCGCCAGCATTTCAAGATTACGCGCAAGGATCGCGTCAGGCCGCGGCAAGGCCAGAAGCCCGGGATGAACCGACGCCCGTTGGCGCAGGACAGACCCCGCACGCGCCATCATCCGGGCATTTGCCGTTTGCCCCAGAACGATGGCGGGGTGTGGCAGTGCGACATCGCCGCGCCGAAACCCTGCCACATCAACCGTGGCACCGCCTTGGCGCAGCATCGCCACCCGGCGCCAGATCGCTGCGTCGTCCAGATCGTGAGCAAGATAAAGAAGCCGCATCATGCGCTGGTCGTGATCCTGTGCTGTCGCCCATCGGGTGCGTGTTGGCATGTAGCCGTCATCAAGACACCGTCAACACGATGGGGTTCCGCGTCTCTATTCGATTTCCATGTTCGGCAGGCAAAGCACCGAGTCCTCGAATGCGCAATCCTCCCCTAATGGCGTGAAAGCGACCCAGTCGATTTCTAGCACTTTCGGCGCGGAAGCGGGATCGAAACGGCCCATCCAGTCGATCAGAAGATCGGTCGACCAAAGGCTCAGATACATCTTTTGCGGTTCGTCGGGCAGCGTTGCGTCGCCCGCGGTACGGATCAGGTCGCCGTCTATGTACCAGCGGATGCGGCCTTCTTCCCAGATAAAGGAATAGGTCCGGAAGGTCTGATCGTCCAAGACGTCGTGAAATTCTTCGTTGGCGCTGCTTTCGGACGTGTGGAAATTCGTCTGCAGCACAGGCGCGTCACGCGCCAGAAATTCGAAATCAATCTCGTTATGCGGTTTTTTCTGCGGCTCTCCGATGAAGCTGAACATGTTTGCGTTCAACCCTTTGGCATAAGGGACCTTCATGCGGACTTCATAGGTGCCGAAACCGAGCCGCGCATTGGACTGGACCTCGGCACAGCTTAGATCGAATTCGTCATTGCCGTCGGTGGTCAGCGACAGGTTCATCTGCCCGTCCACCACGGCCACGCGGTCCGCGCTCCAGACGCAATTCTGATGCGGGCCGTTTGACCAGCCATCTGAAACATACCAGCGATCGCGGTCCAGACTGTCGAAATCGTCGAAAAAAGCCTCTTGTGCCGTGGCCGACAGCGGTGACGTCAAAGCGGTGATCAAAAGTGCCGCAGCTACTTGGAAACGCATGGGCGGGTTCTCGTTACTGATTATTTTTACACCATGAGAGTATACGGGACCGTCGCGGACGCAACCAGCCATCTGCCGCAGGGCAGGATTCCACTCAGCCAAGATCTGTGGGCCGAACGCTGCTGCGACAAAACCAATGATAATGCCTCATGCGGTGGTGAACCGGGATGGCTGTCAAAGCGTTGGTGCTGCATTGAGCAATGAGGAGATCGTTCATGTCCGATTACAAGTGGTCCATTCCCGTGATGCGCGCCGGGTATGGGGGCAGGGGCGTCACCTATCTTGCCATCGCAGGTATCTCGCTTTGGGCGATATCGGTGGGGGGCGCGGCAGAGGGCACGTCTTCGGTGCTCGTGCGGCTGTCGGGCAGCACTTGGGGCATGGTTGTGCTTTGGCTGATTGCAATCGGTCTGATTGCTTATGCTGTCTGGCGCATCGTCGATGCCTGGGCCGATCTGGAAGATCACGGCACCGATGCGAAAGGACTGGTCGCCAGAGGCGGCATCGTCGTGACCGGCGTGATCCACGGCATCCTTGGTGTGACAGCCGCCCTGATCGCGATGGGCGATCGGAGCGGTGACAGCGAAGGCGGTGGGATTGAAGCGGCCGTCAGCACCGTCCTCGGCTGGCCAGCCGGTCGCTGGCTCCTCGGCATCGGGGCGCTTTGCACCATTGGTGCTGCGGTCTATTACATGGCGAAGGCTTACAAGGCATCCTACCGGCAAGAGCTGGCGGGCAACAGGTTTACGCGTAAATACGACTGGGCACTGCGTGCAGGTGTGGTTGCCCAAGGCGTCGTCATCGGCATCGTGGGATTTTTCCTTGGGTTGGCGGCGCTGAACGGCAATCCCGAAGAGGCGGGGGGATTGGACAAGGTATTTGAATGGCTTGCGACGCAGCCCTTTGGCAATACCCTTGTCATTGCGCTGTGTCTTGGCCTGCTTGGCTTTGCTTTCTTCTGCTTCGTCAATGCGTCCTACCGCATCATCAAAAAAGTGCCCCATGACGATATCACCTCACTGGGCGCCGAACTGAAGGCCGCGATGTAAGGGGTCCCGGACCCTGCGCTGATATCCGTCAGCGATATCTGCAATTCTGGAAAGTCTGTTTTCCATCATTCAGCAACCGCACTGCCAAGCACGTCTTCCAATGAACTTTCGTCAAATGCGGCGGTCGAACCGGATGCGATGATGCGCCCTCCGTTGATACGGATATAACTGTCGCACAGACGGATGGAGGACAGGTGGTGGCTGATCAGAATGGTGGTCTGAATTCCCTTTCGGCTTTCCAGAATTTTCAAGGCCGCGGCTTCGGACAATACATCCATCGCATTCGTGGCTTCATCAAGGATAAGCAGATTGGGCTGCCGCAACAGGGCACGGGCAAGCGCAATCCGCTGGCGCTGTCCGGCGGACAGGTTCAGGCCACGGTCGCCGACAGCGGTATCGTAACCCTCTGGCAATTGCTGGATGAAACCGTGGGCGTCCGCCGCCGCTGCCGCAGTCAGAACGTCCTCGAAATTTGCATCCGGCTGGCCATACAGAATGTTGTCGGCGATGGTGCCGTCGAACAATTCCAGTTCCTGACTGGCCATTGCCACCTTTGACAGCCATGACGTGCGTTCAATCTGGTCCAGACTGATCCCGTCCACAAGGATCTGCCCCTCGACCGGGTCGATGATCCCGCAGATCAGGTTCGCGATGGTCGATTTTCCCGATCCAGACCGGCCGATCACCGCCACAGAAGTGCCAGACGCGATGTCGAACGACACATCGCTGAGCGCGACATTGGCGCGCCCTTCGGCAACATAGCTGTATCCCACGTTCCTGAACGTGATCCCCTCGCGGATGTCGGGCGCGGTTTGATACCCTTCGCTGCGTGTCGCGGTCGGCAGGGCTGTCAGCAACCAGTGCACCTCGTCCAGGGAACCGTTCCACCCCCGCAGGGATGACAGCGCCGCCTGAATCTGGCGGACCTGCGGCTGAAGGCGATACAGCAAAATGATAAAGGCAGCGGCCGTCCCGAACGAAATGCCCAGACCCCATGCCGTATAGATCACGGTCATGAAAAGCGCCGCGTGCGCGATCTCGGTCAGGGGGCCGACAGCGATCTGACGCCGCAGCAGGTTCAGCGAGACCTGCCGCACCTTCTCTGATGCGTCGGCGAAACGGTTGACCTCGAACTCTTCGCGGTTGAACAGCCGGATCAGACGCCACGCGCTGATGTGATGCAGCATCCGCCCGGCCAGCCCGCGATTCTGCTGCGTGATCTCTCTTCCCAGACGCGAAAAGTGGTTGGACATCCGGTCATGGGCAAACTGGATGATCGCCAGACCAAGAAGCACCACAATGGTCAATTGAGGCGACAGAAAAAACAGGAACGCAAGAAAGATCAGCGTGGCGGCGCCGGACACAAGGATCGACAGAAAGGCACCCACGGCATCGGACGTGCGCCAGCTTTCGTTCGAGATGATGTTGAGAAGGCGCGACGGCGGCTCTGTCAGGCAATAGGAGGC